>CP133187.1:2651547-2952321 GCA_030913685.1 Oscillospiraceae bacterium MB24-C1
CAGCGCGCTTTGAATGTCGGAGTAGGTATAGCCACAGCGCTCAAGCAGCGAAGAGGCGCGGCGAAGGTCAGTGTCACTTTTAAGAACGCCAAAACGTGCGCGTAAAAGCTCGGTGGCGCGCTCAGTAAGATCGTCGCAGTCGAGCTCTTCAATAGCCAGCGCGCATAATTCAGAGGCGATGCCACGCTTTTGTAGCTCATACCGGATGCGGCGCGGCGCAAACCCGCGCAGATTAAATAAATCGCGCGCGCAGCGCAGAGCGTAGTCCTCGTCGTCGACAAGCCCCAACTCCTCCATGCGGGACACGGCTGCGCGTGCCGCTTGGGCATCGGTTTTTTCGGCTAAGCGACGGGTGAGGGTTTGGGCGGTATAGCTTCGGGCTGAGAGCATGTTCAATGCGCGGCGTTTGGCCTCCTGCTCACGGCTCTGGCGCAGCAGGGCGTTGAGCGCATCTTCGTCAACCGCGTCGCCAACGTCAAAACCCGAGAGCCGCCAGCATTCCTGTTCAATCGCAAATAGAAAATTGCCGTCAGCATAAACCGAAATTCTGCCGCGCTTTGTTTGCCGCACGTCGGTAATAATCATTTGTCAGTGCTCTGCTCATCGACTTCAACGTCGATATTGGCAGAGCCCTTGGCGGCGGCGCGACCCTTGGAAGATTTACTGGATTTTTCGATGCCAACTGTTTGTACGCCCTCGCGGACCTTGGTTGACAGCTCCTCCAGCAGTTCTGGGTTGGCTTTAATATAATCCTTAACGTTGTCACGGCCCTGACCCAGGCGAGTTTCGCCATAAGAAAACCATGAACCGCTCTTCTGAACGACGCCAAGCTTGACCGCAAGATCGAGAATTTCGCCCTCCTTAGAGATGCCCTGGCCGTACATGATGTCAAACTCTGCCTCTTTAAAGGGCGGGGCAACCTTGTTTTTGACCACCTTTACGCGGGTGCGGTTGCCCAAAATATCGCTGCCCTGCTTAATCTGTTCAATGCGGCGTACGTCCAAGCGCACCGAGGAATAGAATTTGAGCGCGCGACCACCGGGCGTGGTCTCGGGGTTGCCGTACATCACGCCGATTTTTTCACGCAGCTGGTTGATGAAGATGGCAATACAGTTAGATTTTGAAATAGCGCCGGTGAGCTTTCGCAGCGCCTGGCTCATCAGGCGAGCCTGCAAGCCAACGTGTGAGTCGCCCATTTCGCCCTCGATTTCGGCCTTGGTGACCATGGCAGCAACCGAGTCGATAACCACGACGTCGATAGCGCCTGAGCGCACGAGAGCCTCGCAGATTTCCAGCGCTTGTTCACCGGTGTCGGGCTGCGAGACGAGCAGCGAGTCAATATCAACGCCCAGCGCCTTTGCATAAACGGGGTCGAGTGCGTGCTCAACGTCGATAAACACCGCTTCGCCACCGAGCTTTTGCGCCTCGGCGACAATATGCAGCGCCACGGTGGTCTTACCGGAAGATTCCGGCCCGTATATTTCGACGATACGCCCCTTGGGAACGCCGCCGATGCCCAGCGCATAATCCAACGCGACAGAGCCGGTGGGAATTGCGTCTACATTGAGCGTGCTGTGCTGCCCGAGCTTCATCACCGCGCCCTTGCCAAATTTCTTTTCAATCTGGCTCAGTGCGGTTTCTAGTGCAGAATGCTTGTCCTCAGCCATCTTAATATCCTCCGTCCGTTGATTATGTATCGGCCCCGGCCGTAATTTTGTTTGTACATTTAGAATATTATAGCGCATCAGAAAAAGAAAAGCAACCAATTACGATAAATTTTCGAACAAACGTTCCGAGAAAAATACCCCCAGGCCACAGCTTAAAAAGGCTTTTGGGCGTGTCACAACAGCATTATAAAGTTAGCTGATTTTATACATAGCCTACACTTTTTCGACAAGCTGAGAATTATTTGAAACGTTTGGCACAAAATAAAGACAATGCTGAATAAAAGGAGCGTATCAACATGGACAACAAGCCGGAATGGATGAATAACCCACAGGTAAAGGCGTACTTTGACGGTCTGCCGCCCTTCGTCCAAGAGAATATTATGCAAGGATCAAAACCTTTTAGTAGCCTTGACGAAATCATGCGCTTTGCACAAAATATTAAAGGTGACCAAACCCCGCTTTAAGCCGTGACGCAACAGAAAAACCGCTGCAAACAAAGCTGTTTTGCAGCGGTTTTTAAAGCTTTTGAAAAAACAGAACCCAAAATCAGACCACCCGGCGGCATTCTGCCGGCTGCTATGGAAATGGCCAACTGCTTTGTGGTATAATAACCGCAAAGCCGCTATTATATGGGCAATTCCAACGGCTTGTCCGGCGTTACTTTTCCGATTTGCCGCCGGGCAACTGCTCCTCGGCGTTCTTAATCAGGTTAAATAACGAAGCGGCAAACAGTGGATAGCCTTCATTGAGGGACTGGGTGGTTATCGTCACCGGTTCAACCTCGTCTATCTCGCCCAGGCCGGGAATCTGCTTGAGCTCACCCGAGACAATGGCTTCGGCGTTGCTTTCAAAGGTACGCATGGCGGCGTCGGCGTAGCCGGCGGAAAGCGGCTTTGGCACCGAAAAAAACGCCTGCGGGTTTTTGGTGTCGGTGGAATAAACAATTCTAAACATGCGGTATACTGCCAACATGAAAAAAGCCGAGGCCTGCGAGATCAGCAGACGGTTTTTGGTCTTGCCAAGCAGGTCGAACAGCAGATAAAGCGAGTTGGATATTAATTTTTTATTGAGCATTACCAGCAGGCCGACATTGCCTACAGCATTTTCTTTTCCGGCGTCCTCAGGGGCGGGCAGCTCCTCAATATTGAGTAGTGCTCCGCTTCTGTCCGGTGAGCGGCCCAGCAGATAATCACAGGAGACGTTATAGTAGGAAGCGACCTTTACCACAAAATCTAGTCCGCATTCACGGATGCCCTTTTCATAGTGCGACAGCAGCGCCTGAGAGATACCAAGGTCGGCGGCCGCCTGTTTCTGACTCAGCTTTTGCTCGCGCCGCAGCAGAGAAATGACTCGGGGAAAGTGTGGATTCATCGAAAATAGCCTCCTAAATTACGAAGAGTATATTGATTATAGTATAACAAAGGGAGATTGTAAAGAAATAATGATTGAATTGTAAAAATATGTAGATATCAACAAATTTGTGGAGGTAAAAATGGTTACTTACAAGCTGCATTTAATTCGTCACGGCATGACCGAAGGCAACCGCGTTGGGCGGTATGTCGGGCGGATGGATATTCCAATTTGTAAAGAGGGGCGGGAAGAGCTTTTGATGCTCAAGGAAAAATACGAGTACCCCGCCGTGCAGGAGGTCTATTGCTCGCCGCTGCTGCGCTGTATTCAGACGGCAGAAATTCTTTACCCCGATGAGCCCCGCACCGTTGTGGAAGATCTGATGGAGCTTTCTTTGGGAGACTTTGAGGGGAAATACATCGATGCGCTGCAAGAGGATCCGGCCTATCTCGACTGGATCGCCAATTCGCTGCACAGCACCCCGCCCGGGGCACTGGAAACGAGTGAACAGTTTGGCGCGCGCATCGGCGGGGCGTTAAACGCCATTTTTATGAACATGACGCAAAACCGTATTACCGAGGCGGCGATTATCGCTCACGGCGGTGTGTTTATGGGGCTGTTGGCGGCCTTTGCTATGCCGCGTGCCCCCATGGGTGAATGGGCGCTGGGCAACGGCACCGGCTATACCATCCGCATGTCGACAGGGCTTTGGATGCGTGATCAGGTCGTGGAGGTCATCGGCAGCGTGCCGGTGGGGCTGCCTACGGGCAGAGATCCGCGGGTGATGGGCAGCCTTGGCATCAAGCTATAAGTTCTGCTCCATAAACCTTAAACCAAGGAACTTTAATACGTATGACTGATACCCCACTAAAATTGTTACGGCGTACTTTTCTAGCCCTTCCGGGCAAATCTACTGCCAGCTCGTCGACCTTTCAATGGGATATCAGTATAGTTAATTTTGCAAAACGAAGGGAATATCCATGAAGCTGAGAAGACTGATAAAACAAAATGCGCGCCGGGCGTTGCAGCGCCATTGGTCCCGGGCGGCGGCGATCACGCTGGTCGCCTTGATTTTCTGCTTTTTGTTTGTGACGCTTGAAATGCTGCTTTCGGCAGTGTTTGGACTACCAGCATTTGTTGACCCGTTTGCAACGCCAGGGCTTTATATCGACGACTTGCCCAACGTCTCTCCGATTGCAATGGGGGTAGCCCTTTTGGTGGCGGCGCTTTATTTTTTGGTGCTAGTGCCATTGTCGCTGGGGTTGATACGGTGGTTTTTTCTGCTGGGCGACGGCAAGGTCGAGTCGACCGTTGCCATTTTTGAATATTTTCGCTCACCCGCGCAGTTTTGGCGGGCGCTTTGGTTGCAAATCTGCCTGTTTTTTAGGCGGCTGATGTGGTCGATTCTCTTTTTGGTGGCACCTGTTACGCTCATCTATCTTGCCGAAATCTGGCGGCAGAAGGGTGATACCGACCTTGAATCGGTATTGTCTCTGGGGCTGACACTTGTGGGTGTTTTGCTTCTAATTCTGTTCGGTGTATTTTTAATGATCTGGCTGATGCGCTATTATCTGGCTGAATATGCCTTGGTTAACGACGGTGATCTGACGGCACGAGAGGCGATTCAGAAATCGAAACAGTTGAGCCGGGGTAGGCTGACCGAATTGCTGGTGCTTGAGCTTTCAATGCTGGGTTGGCGCTTGCTGGATTTTTTAATACTCCCGAGGCTCTTTACGCTGCCGTACCGCTGCACCATCAAGGGTCTTTACGCCCACTATCTGATCGAGGTTGCCAAGCGCGATTTGAACGAGGTGGAAGAAACATCAAAATAAAAGAGACGTTATTAATTCTACTTGCAACAAAAAAGCTTCGTACCACATATCAGCGGTGCGAAGCTTTTTATATTTCTAAAATTATGACCGCGGCTGTTCGCCAGTATCTACGTCGCCGACCGCACTGATGTAATAGCCCTGATCCCATTTAGTGAGGGTGTAAAGCATATATTTCTCAGGGGTTGGTTGATCGGAATCTTCACCGGTCTGCGGGTCGGTACTCCAGATGTTGCCCGGGGCGACGTAGCCCACGGTCAACGAAATCGTATCACCCTTTTTGTCGATATCGGTAATAGCGGGTGAGTAGGCGACCTTGTTGATCGAGGGGACGCGATAAGCCGAAATTTCGGGGTCGAAGAGGTAGCTGGCGTCGTAGTCTTCAAAGCTCTGGTGGGTCAGTACGACATTCGGCCCAAAAAGCTTTGTTGCGGCTACATCGACGTCCGACGAAGGGACGAGCAGTAGACCGTTTTCGTCATAGGTATAAGCGCCGCGGTTTTCGCCCATAAGCGCCGCCCAAAGCGACGACTGTAGCAGCAGATTTTGCTCGACGTTTTCCACGCGGGAAAAGGGAACGGGGTCCATCATGACCACCGGGCTGATAAAGCTTTCGTAACGGGCGCGCTTGGCACTGTTGTCAAACAGCCCACCGATTACGTCGGCACCCCAGAGCATCGCCGAGAAAAGACCGACAGCGGCAAAAGCGACAAAGGCTCCGCCAATGATAGTCGCAATCCGACGGCGCTGTGCCGGGCTGCGGCGTGGACGTTTAGAGTTGGTTCGTTTCATGCTTCCTCCGTCAGGCGCGAATCTGTCCGTCACCTGTTACGATATATTTAATCGAGGTTAGCTCACGCAGCCCCATGGGGCCTCTTGCGTGCAGCTTTTGGGTGGATATGCCGATTTCGGCGCCAAGGCCAAATTCCCCGCCGTCGGTAAATCGGGTCGAGGCGTTGACATATACCGCCGCCGAATCGACCCCGGCCACAAACCGATGGCTGGCCGAGACGCTGTCGGTGACGATGCCATCGGAATGTCCGGTGGAGTACTTCGCGATGTGATCCATCGCTTCATCGACGCCGCCCACAACCTTTACAGCAAGGATGTAGTCGTTATATTCGGTTTCCCAATCGCTTTCATTCGCGGGTTTGATGTCCTTTAAAATGGCGCGGGTTTCGGGGCAGCCGCGCAGCTCAGTGTTGTGGCTGTCCAGTGCCGTTTTCATCATCGGCAAAAACTTTTCTGCAACATTGCGGTGTACCAGCACCGTCTCGAGCGAATTGCAGACCGAGGGGCGCTGTGTTTTGCTGTTGTCGACGATATCCACCGCCATATCAAGGTCGGCGGCCGAATCGACATAGACGTGGCAATTGCCTGCACCGGTTTCAATGGTGGGCACGCTAGCGTGCTTGACAACCGATTGAATCAGCTTGGCGCTGCCGCGCGGAATGAGTAGGTCGACATAGCCGTCGAGCCGCATGAGCCGTTCAGCGGTGTCATGTGAGGTGTCTTCGACAAAACTGATAACATCCGAGGGAATTCCGACCGATTGCACTGCCTCACGCATCAGCGCGACCAGCACGCGGTTAGTGGCATACGCCTCCTTGCCACCACGCAGAATACAGGCGTTGCCGCTCTTTAAACAGATGACGGCAGCATCTACCGTCACATTGGGACGGGCTTCGTAAATCATGGCGATAACGCCGATCGGCACGCGGGTTTTAACGATGCGCAGACCGTTGGGGCGGGTGAGTCCCTCGTCGATAGCGCCGACCGGGTCGGGCAGCGCAACAACCTCCTCGGCGGCGGCGGCAATGCCATCAATCCGCTCGCTGGTGAGGGTTAGGCGGTCTATCATCACGGTTCTCACGCCGCTGGCTTCGGCGTTGGCAATATCCAGTCGGTTGGCTTCTAAAATGGCCGACTTGTTTTCGCGCAGCTTCGCGGCAATGGCCAATAGCCCCGCATTTTTAGCGGCAGTGTCCAGCGTGATAAGCTGACGGGCCGCCTTGCGGGCATTTTTACCTAAGGATACCAGGTCATACATCTTGCTTCCTCCCCAAAAAGTATGTGCCTATCGGTGCGCCGTCAAACAGCTCGTAAAGCAACGCAGGTTGCGAGCCATTGATGATCGACATATCAATGCCGGCGCCGCAGGCAATTTCGGCGGCGTTTATCTTAGTGATCATGCCGCCGCGTCCGAATATACTGGAGCTTCCGCCCGCCAGATGGCGGACATCCTCGATATTTTCAACCACGGGAATCAGCGTTGCGGTCGAATCCTCCTTCGGGTTGGCGGTGTAAAGGCCATCGATGTCCGAAAGCAGCACTAGCACATCGGCATGAATCAGCTTTGCGACAATGGCCGAAAGGGTATCGTTATCGCCGAACTCAATTTCTTCGGTCGAAACGGTGTCGTTTTCGTTGACGATCGGAATGACGCCGAATTCCAGTAGACGTTCAAAGGTGTTGACGACGTTTTGTTGGCGCTGCTCCTCTTCCACAACATCGCGGGTGAGCAAAATTTGCGCAACTGAATGATTATATTCACTGAAAAGCTTGTCATAAGTATACATCAGCTCGCACTGACCAATGGCGGCACAGGCCTGCTTGGTTGGCATGTCACTAGGTCGGCTTTTAAGCCCTAGTTCCCCAATACCTACGCCGATAGCGCCGGACGACACCAGCACAATCTCCTTACCGCTGTTTTTCAAGTCGGCCAGCGTTTTGACCAGACTTTCAAGACGGCGGTAGTTAATTAAGCCGCCGCCATGGGTGAGAGTGGTTGTGCCAATCTTAATGACAATGCGTTTCGCTTCCAGAAAACGGTTCATATCGCCTTTTCCTCTCTTTTTGTTCGCCACCGGACGGCCGATTATTCCTCGGGGTCGGGTGGCACATAGCGCATGGTGACCGACACGATGCGCTGATCTTCCATCTCAGAGATCTCGACCCGAACGCCGTTATATTCAAAAGCGTCGCCCACCGCGGGGATAAAGCCAAGACATTCAAATGCCCAGCCGCCAACCGAGGAATATTCGCTGTCAAAGTCGCGTTCCTCATAGCCGATGCGATCCAACGCGTCTTCAATGGGGTAGTCGCCCGATACACGGTATACATAGGGTTCAAGCTCGGCGAAGTCGATTTCTTCGTCCTCGTCCTCATCCCAGATCTCGCCCACAAGTTCTTCGAGCAAATCTTCCATGCTCACAATGCCCATAGTGCCGCCAAAATCGTCTATGACCACCGCCATATGGGTGCGCTGACGCTTAAAATCGTTTAGAAGCAGTGCGGCACGGTGGCTTTTGTGCACAAACAGCGGCTTTGCTACCAGCGCCACCAGATCAATGGGCTCCTTGCCCGCCAGCAGCGCTTCAAGATAATCACGGGTGTGCAGAATGCCAATGATGTTATCCAGCGAACGCTCGAACACCGGGATGCGAGAAAACCGCTCACTAAGGACGATGTCGCGTATTTTTTCGGGCGGATCGGTGATATTAATGGCGGTGATGTCCACGCGCGGGGTCAAAATCTCCTGGACGGTGGTGCTGTCAAAGGACAGCGCCGACTGCATCAGTTCCGAGCGCTGCTCGTTGAGCACACCCTCTTCCTCAATGGTTTCGATAATATTCAAAAGCTCCTGCTCGGTGACCAGTGGATGATTGCCCTTGTCACCGAAAAGCTTGGATACAAGTTCCTGCAGCTTGACGAACAGCAACGCCAACGGCGTAAGAATGAACATGAAGACCGACAGCGGCCCGCACAACGAAAGCGTCACCGATTCGGCGTTTTCTTTGGCGATACTTTTAGGCAGCACCTCGCCAAACACCAGAATCACTACGGTGGTGGCGGCTGTCGCAATAGCGATACCGCTCACCCCAAAGATTTGGGTGGCCAGCACGGTGGCTGCGGAAGCGGCGGCGATATTGACGACGTTGTTACCGACAAGGATGACCGAAAGCGTGCGGTCAAACCGTTCGACCATTGCCAATGCGCGCTGGGCGCGGGGGTCACCGTCTTCTGCCATGGTTTTCAGCCGCACCTTGTTTACGGCCGAAAGCGCCATTTCAGAGGCGGAAAAAAACGCTGACATAGCAATGAGAATAAATAGCAGAAATAAGGTCCATAAACCGTCTGTGTCCAAAAAAAAGCTCAACTCCATCTTAAATGTACAATTATTTATCTGTTCACCTGATGGTGAATACGTTAAATTTTATTTTAGCATGTATGCCCAGACTTCTCAATAACAAATTATTAAGGCTTTGCAAAGTTTACCCTAAAAAGGCAAAAGGCCGCCATGACGGCGGACTTTTGTGTGTGAGGAAACCGTTCTGTTATGTCGGGAACTCCAAATGACCCGTGCAGTTTGGAGAGCTGGAAAAGGTCATGTAGATCTTGTGAGGGACGATTCACACCGACAAAACATAACATGAAGGATTTCTAAGATCATATTAACAGAATTTTCATAAACTTGCAAGCAATAAATTAGAAAAAAATTCGCACTATTATTTTAATATGAATCAATTTAAAAAATCGGAACTACAAGTGGGGGATGCGCTTCAGCTACCTTAACAAAAATGATCAATTTTCTTTGAGCATGAAAAACGGGGAAACCACGGCGCAGGCTTCTCGTTGTTTTTGAAAGGTGCTAAAACCCCTGCAGACTTATTCATTTGTTTTTATAGAAATACTTTTAACCGAGCAAAAAGAGGATGGGAAAGCCCATCCTCTTTTTTAATAGAATTTACTGATTCTGCTGTTTGGCGGCGAGTGCCTCAAGCACCTCGCGGCGCGAGAGATTAACTCTGCCCTGCTGGTCAATTTCGGTGACCTTGACGAGAATCTCATCGCCGACAGTGACAACGTCCTCAACCTTTTCGACGCGCTTGGTGTCGAGCTTTGAGATGTGGACGAGGCCTTCCTTGCCGGGGGCGATTTCAACAAACGCACCGAACGCCATCAAGCGGGTAACTTTACCCTTGTAAACAGCGCCGACCTCGGGATCCATTGCGATGGTCTTGATGACCTGAATGGCGCGGTTGGCGTCGTTGATGTCGATTGCGGAAACAAAGACGTTGCCGTCGTCCTCAATGTCGATCTTGCAGTTGCACTCGGCAGTAATCTTCTGGATTACCTTGCCGCCCGAGCCGATGACCTCGCGGATCTTGTCGGGGTTGATCTTGAGGGTCAGCATCTTGGGCGCATACTTCGAGAGCTGCTCACGCGGGGCGGGCAGTGCCTTGAGCATGATTTCGTCCAGAATATAGAGACGGGCTTCGCGGGTTTTGGCGATCGCCTCGCGGATGATATCAAAGGTCAGGCCGTCGATCTTGATGTCGACCTGAATGGCGGTGATGCCGTTGTGGGTACCGGCAACCTTGAAGTCCATATCGCCGAAGAAATCCTCAACGCCCTGAATGTCCACCATGGTGATCCAGCGGTCGCCCTCGGTGACAAGACCGCAGGAGATGCCTGCGACAGGGGCTTTAAGCGGCACACCCGCATCCATCAGCGACAGAGTAGCAGCGCAGATGGAAGCCTGAGAGGTCGAGCCGTTTGAAGAGGTGATCTCCGACACGACGCGGTAGGCATAGGGGAATTCCTCAACAGGGGGGATGACCGGCAACAGCGCCTTTTCAGAAAGCGCACCGTGGCCAATTTCGCGGCGGCCGGGGCCACGCGAGGGGCGGGTTTCACCCACCGAGTAGGACGGGAAGTTATATTGGTGCATATAGCGCTTCTCGGTCTCAGCGCCGATGCCATCGAGAATCTGCGCTTCGGACACAGCACCCAGCGTGGTAATGGTCAGGCACTGGGTCTGGCCACGGGTGAACAGCGCCGAGCCGTGCACGCGGGGAATCAAACCAACCTCAGAAGCGAGCGAGCGAATTTCGTCGAGCTTTCTGCCGTCGACGCGCTTGCCGTCGTCAAGCAGCCAGCGGCGCACAACAAACTTTTGCAGCTTGTAGATGGCTTCATCCAGCTGATAGGCAAGCTCAGGCATCTCGGCCTCGAACTTCTCCTTGATATCAGCGACGATGGGAAGCATGCGCTCTTCACGCACGTTCTTATCATCGGTGTCCAGTGCGTAGCGCACGCGCTCAACGGCGAATTCCTTTACCGCTTCAAACAGATCGTGGTCAACCTCGACCTCGGTGTAAGCAATCTTGGGCGCGCCAATCTCGGCCTTGACGTCGGTGATGAACTGCGCAATCTTAGCAAGCTCCTTGTGGCCCTCAATGATGGCGTTCATGACCACATCGTCCGGCACCTGGTTAGCGGCTAGCTCGATCATGCAGACTTTGTTGACGTCGCCCGCAATGGTCAGCAGCATCTCACTCTTTTCGCTGTCATCTTCACCGGGCATCAATACCGGTTTGCCGTCCACGAGACCGACGGCGATGCCGGCAATCGGGCCACCCCACGGAATATCGGAGATGGACAGGCAGAAGGACGCACCGATCATACCGCAGATTTCAGGCGAGCAGTCGGGGTCATACGAGAGAACGGTCATGATGATGGTGACGTCGTTTCTCAAATCCTTGGGGAACAGGGGGCGCATGGGGCGGTCGACCAGGCGCGATGCCAGAACGGCGCGGTCGGTGGGTCTGCCCTCACGGCGCAAAAACGAGCCGGGGATCTTGCCGGCAGCGTAAAGTTTCTCTTCAAAATCGACCGAAAGCGGGAAAAAGTCGATTCCCTCGCGAGGGTTCTTGCTCATGGTAACATTGACCATGACGGTGGTTTCACCATAGCGGACAAGGCAAGCACCATTGGAGAGCATGCCAATTTTTCCGACCTCAAAGCTTAGAGGACGTCCTGCGAATTCGGTCTCGAAAATTTTGTGTTGGAATAACAATGATTTTTCCTCCTTAAAATATTCATTAACATTGCATCCCAGCGCACCGACCGCTTTTAGCGATGAATCCAACCTTTGGCTAAAAACAAAGGCTCGATTCACGGCTAAAGGGCCTTGAGCCGGCATGCGGCTATCTTGCACAGGAAGGCAGACGCTAACTCTAAGCGCCTGCCTTCACACAATAGCTTCTTACTTACGGATACCGAGCTTAGCGATAATCTCGCGGTAACGGGTAATATCTTTCTTGATAAGGTAGCTCAGCAGGTTTTTTCTGTGACCAACCATCTTCAAAAGGCCGCGGCGGGAGTGATGATCGTTCTTGTTCGCCTTCAGGTGCTCGGTGAGGTCGTTGATTCTCTTGGTGAGAATAGCGATCTGAACCTCAGGCGAACCGGTGTCGCCCTCGTGCAGGGCGTTTGCGAGAATAACTTCTTTTTTCTGTTCTTTAAGCAGCATAATTAAAAACTCCTTTTTATTATTCGGCACTGACACAGCAATGGGCCATGAGTATTCCCCAAAAAACGGGGCAGCCGCCCAAAAGCCGTGTACAGGTCATGCGCTAAAATATTATACCAGTATGGTACTTATTTGTAAATAGTAAATTTGGATTACAGGCGGCGCAACAGCGTGTTTTACCAAATAAACTTTAAAACAAATCGCTTTAAAATCACAAAAGTAGCGTTTGGTCAGGCGAATTCAGGTAGGATGTTCTGCGCCAGATTATCCAGAAGATAGCGGTGCATGTCGGTGATAGTCTCAAAGTGATAGCTTCCATCAAGCACCGAAATTAACAAATCAGTGGGAGCGCTTCTACCAGGTGAAAATTGCGATGATGTGAGAAGCGCCATGCTTTTCTTTAGCCGGTCGGCGGCAAAGCTTTGTGTTACGGCTTCAATAGTCTCACTTCGTTCGATAGAAGTTACATCAAAAATGATGATATTTTTGTCGCGATAAACCTGATGCTTTGATAGCTCGCGAAGCGCCACAGGTCCGTTTGGGGTTTCAAGCGTCGGGTTCAGTCCGTGGATATCACCAGTTTTCACCGACTGAAGCCACATTAGCGGCACTAGCTCCGCTTCATAGAGCCACGGCATAGGCGCGTAAATAACGGTGTAACTGCCTTGCAACTGTTCTGCATAACGGCGCTTCTGGTCGCCCTGAAGGACGATAAAGCTAATCGGATATTCCTCGTAACCCAGGTAAGGGTTATCGAATTTTACATTTTCCAGTGAAGAAAGGGTGTAACCCGTTTCCTCCAGTGACAGACCGGTCAATGCAGCAGAGGGTTTTGAAAAAAAGACGCCACCGAGCAGCACGATCAGCGCAAGAAATACCCAATAACCAGCTTTTTTTCCTTGTGGCATACGCATGATGTCATCCCCCACAAATGCTGTCAATCGGTGTCTTAACAGTTGCTCGCTAGCATCCGCGCGCGGTCTGCGTCTTTACGGATAGCGTCTTTGAGTGCGTCGAGCGATTCAAACTTCTGTTCGGGGCGCAAAAAAGAGAGAAATTGCGTCTCCACTGGCTTATTATAAAGATCGCCAGACCAGTCGAGAATATAGCTTTCGGCACCGACGCTGTCGGAGCCCACCGTCGGCTTGATACCTACGTTGGTAACCGCTGGGTGCGCCTCGCCGTCGATAAACACCTGTGTGGCATAAACGCCGAACCGAAGCTGAGCATATTCCTCGCCGATTAACTGGTTCGCAGTGGGGAAACCCAACTCGCGCCCTAAGCCCCGCCCGTGCGATACCGCAAAATCGATGGCAAAAGGTCGGCCCAAAAGGCGGTTTGCCGTCTCGATCTCGCCGGCGGCCAACGCCTCACGGATACGGGTTGAGCTGACGGGCAGACCGTTGTCCAAAACCGCCCCAACCTGCTCCACCGCCACACCGTGCGGCTCAAGCAGGGCAGCCAGCTCCTTAGCTCCCGCGCAGGCGCCCTTGCCGAAGTGATAGTCATAGCCGCAGCAGACCACCTTGGCGTTTAAGCCACGCATCAGTACGTCCAGCGCAAACTGCTCGGGCGAAAGGCCTTTAAATTGCGAAAAATCGGGGGTTAAAAGCCAGTCAGCCCCCAGCGCCTCGACCGACTTTGCTTTAAGCGAGGGCGTTTGCAGCAGACGTGCGCCTTTTTTCTTTTCGGGGCTGGCGCTTTTAATCGAGAAAGAAAACACGCAGGTATCCAGTCCGTGGTGTTTATGCGAGAGCGCCGCTTCAATTACGGCTCGGTGCCCGCGGTGCACCCCGTCAAAAAAGCCCACGGCAACCGCAGTGGGACGCTGCGTTTCAATTTTTAGGTCCTGTGCAATATTCATCGTTATAGTTACCTTTTTATTTTGTCTCACCAGGGGCTTTTTAAACGTCACCAATTTAGATCAATTCTGTTCTAAGCCGATTACTACAACAAAATGCCCACACACAACCGGTGTCCCTGCATTTTGTCTTACGCTTATGCTTTTGAATTTCTCACATTTTTAGCTTTTTTAAAATACTCTAAAAGCGTTTTAAACGCATGCCGTCCGCATCTGGGGCGACGGTGCCAAGGCCGAGAAAAATTCCGCTTTGCCAGACAGCATACTGACCCGGCTCAGGGTTCCCAAGCTTTTTTAAACTGAGCGCCACGCCGTTTGAAAGCATTTTGCCCTGCCATTCACCTACCTCGAGGCGAGGTAGCGTGACAAAGGCGGTGGAAACGGGCAGCAAATGGTCTAAAAGGGTACCTTGGTCGGTTAGGTGCTGCGCCTCGTCCATCGTGATGCAATCATCTATCGCAAACCCGCTGGAGGCGGTGCGTCGCAACGCAAAGAGCGCCGCACCACAGCCAAGCACCTGTCCAATATCATGGAACAGCGTGCGCACATAGCTGCCCTTTGAACAGGTTACCGAAAAATCTGCCCGACGTTGGTTTGCATCAAACGAAACCAGCGTCAGGTCGTGAATGGTGATTTGCCTGCCGGGGCGTTCGACCTCCTTACCTTGACGGGCGAGGTCATAAAGGCGCTTACCGTTAACCGAAACGGCGGAATACATCGGGGGGATTTGGGTGATCTCCCCGCGAAAAGCGGGCAAAGCCGCTTCGACCATTGTTTTATCTACGGCGAGATCGCTTGTGGAAAGCACCTCGCCAGTTATGTCCTGTGTATCGGTGCTGATGCCAAACTGTACGGTGGCGAAATAAGTTTTTTCTTCGCAGGGCATTATGTCACAAAGACGGGTGGCCGAACCAAAAAGGCAGGGGAGTACCCCCGTCGCCATCGGGTCAAGTGTTCCGGCGTGGCCGATTTTGCGTTGACGGCTCATTCCCCGTAGCTTTGCAATGACGTCAAACGAGGTAAAACCCTGCGGCTTATCCAATAACAATATGCCGTCTGCCATGTGTTACCTCCCTGGGAAAAGCTTTGCGTTTTAAGACTGCAGCGCCTTTTCGCAGGCGGCAACCAGCATGGCCTCAGCGTTTTCGAGACGATCCCAAATGCGGCAGCCCGCGGCGCGGATATGTCCGCCACCCTCAAATGCGCTGCAAATCTCTGAGACGTTTGCCTTGTCGCTCGAGCGCATTGAAACGCGTACCGAACCGTCGTCGCGCTCCTTTAGGGTGATGCCGATGTCGACGCCGTTTATGGTCAGCGGCTTAGCGGCGATGCCCTCAAGCTCCGACTCGTCAGTGCCTGCCCTTTCCAGCATGTCGAGCGTGATAACGATGACCGCAATCCGTCCACCCGCATAATAGCGCACGGCGGCAAGCGCGGCCGATTCCACCTGCACCTGCCCGCGCGACTTCGACTCAAAAAGGGCGACGCGAATGCGATTAAAGTCAGCGCCCTTGTCCATCAGGTCGGCAGCAATGCGCAGCGTTTTAGGCGTGGTGTTGGAATAACGAAAACCGCCGGTGTCAGACGACATGGCCACGAACAGCGCGGTAGCGGCGTAGGGGGTTATTAAAACCCCCATTTCGCCGAGTACCTCATAGATCGCCTCGCCGGTGGCGGCATAATTGGGCAAAAACGTCTCTTTAGCATAGAGCGGGTTAGTGGGGTGATGGTCGATGCAAAGATCGACCTCCGGTCGGCTCTCGGGCGGGTCGCCGATCATCGAAGGGGCGGCGATATCAATCGCCACCGTGAACTTCGGTTCAAAGGCGGGTGTCTCGCGTGCCAAGAACATCAGGTTAGCCGGAAAAGGACTGCGACATTCGATAAAAGCGCGTTTGCCTAAGTTGGTCAGCGCATCATAAAGCGCCATGGCGCTGCCAAAGGTGTCGCCGTCGGGGTCGCGGTGGCAGAGTATGCGGATATCGTCCTGCTGTAAAAATAGCTCGGCACAGCGGCGGGCATCAACTTTCACGCTTCTTTTCCTCCAAGTCATTGAGGATTTTGGCGATGTCGGCTGAGTGTTCAATCGAGCTGTCCGCTATGAAACGCAACTCTGGCGTATGCCGCAGCTGTAGGCGGTGCCCCAGCTCGCGGCGCAGAAAACCGGCAGCGCTTTTTAAAGCCTTGACAGCCGTCTCTGCGGCTTCCTGCCCCTGCAGGGAACTGACATAGACTCGGCAGACCGAAAGGTCGCTGGAAAGGTCAGTTTTGACAATCGAAAGCATGCCGCCCGAAATGCGCGGATCCTTCATCTCGCGCAGAATGGCCGAAAGCTCACGCTGAACGTCTTCGTGGGTTCTTGCGGCGCGGTAGGATGGCATAAAAAACGCCTCCTTTCAAACAATCATAATCAATATATTTTGGTGGAGCCGCGGCGTGATTTAGTCGCGGTATTCCTCCATTTCGTAGGCTTCAAATACGTCGCCGACCTTGATATCGGCGAATTTGGTCAGTGTCATGCCGCACTCGTAGCCGGTGGCGACTTCCTTGACGTCATCCTTGAAACGCTTGAGGCTGTCAAGCTTGTCGTCTGCGATGATGATGCCGTCGCGCACGACACGAATCAGCGCGTTGCGGTTGATCTTGCCTTCCAGCACGTAGCAGCCTGAAACGGTGCCGACCGACGAAATCTTATAAACCTGGCGCACCTCGGCACGTCCGAGATCCTTTTCGCGGATCTTGGGCGTTAGCATGCCCTTGAGGGCATCAGTAACGTCGTTGATGGCGTCGTAGATGACGCGGTAGAGCCGCAGGTCGACGTCTTCACGCTCGGCGGAAATTTTCGCCGAAGGCTCGGGACGCACGTTAAAGCCGATGATGATGGCGTTCGAAGCGTTGGCCAGCATGACGTCCGACTCGCTGATAGCGCCGACAGCACCATGGATGACGCGTACTTTGACCTCTTCGTTCGAGAGCTTTTGAAGCGACTGCTTCACCGCTTCGACCGAGCCGTCGACGTCGGCCTTGACGATGATGGGCAGCTCCTTCATTTCGCCCTCGGAAATCTGGCTGAAGAGATTATCCAACGTGACCTTTTGATAGGCCTTGAACTGCTCTTCCTTCGCATCGTGGCGGCGCTTGTCGACCAGCTCCTTGGCGAGCTTCTCATCCTCAACTGCGTTGAGAATATCGCCTGCGGTCGGCACCTCCGAAAGGCCGGTGATCTCGACGGGGGTCGAGGGGCCGGCGACGTCAATGCGCTCGCCCCTGTCGTTGGTCATGACGCGCACACGGCCCAAAGCGGTACCCGCAATGACCATATCGCCAGTTTTCAGCGTGCCGTTTTGCACCAACACGGTAGCGACAGGGCCGCGGCCCTTGTCGAGCTTGGCTTCGATAACGGTACCCTTGGCAAAGCGGTCGGGGTTGGCGGTCAGTTCCTGTGTCTCGGCGACGAGTAGAATCATTTCAAGCAGGTTGTCGATGCCTGTGCCGGCCTTGGCGGAAACGGGGACGCAGATGACATCACCGCCCCACTCTTCGGGAACCAGCTCGTACTCGGTCAGCTCCTGCTTGACCTTTTCAGGGTTGGCGGTGGGCTTGTCGATTTTATTGATGGCGACGATGATCGAAACACCGGCCGCTTTTGCGTGGTTGATGGCCTCGACCGTCTGCGGCATGATGCCGTCGTCAGAGGCGACCACCAGCACGGCAATATCGGTCACCTGCGCACCGCGGGCACGCATTGAGGTGAAGGCCGCGTGTCCCGGGGTATCCAAAAATGTGATGGGGCTACCGTTGATTTCAACCTGATAGGCGCCGATGTGCTGCGTAATGCCGCCCGCTTCAGCCGAGGTGACATTCGTTTTACGGATGGCGTCGAGCAGCGACGTTTTGCCGTGGTCGACGTGGCCCATGACAACGACGACGGGGCAGCGGGGAGAGAGGTTATCCTCAACATCCTCGGTCTCGTCAAACAGGCGATCCTCAATGGTGACGACCACCTCGCGCTCGACCTTCGCGCCAATTTCCATGGCGATCAATGCGGCGGTGTCATAGTCGATAACCTGAGAAACCGACGCCATGACGCCAATGCCCATCAGGCGCTTGACAATTTCAGCAGCCTGAACCTTTAAGCGCAGTGCCAACTCACCGACGGTGAGCTCATCCGGCAGCGAGACCTCCAGCTTCTGGCGTCTCTGGCGCTCAAGCTCCAAGCGGCGCATTTTTTCTGCTTCCTTCTCATAACGCGAACGCGCTGGCTTGCCGCGCTGCTGGCGGCCGGTGAACTTCTGCTTCGTGGGGCCTTTGGTTTTCGCGGCGATGTTTGAGGGCGCAATCTGCTCATAACGCTCGTTATATTTATCGAGGTTCACCTGAGCCGAGCGCATATCGACATGGCGCGAAGCGGGACGTTCAACACGGTTAGAAGCCGTCTGCTGTGTCTGCTGCACTTGCTGTGCATGGGGCTGTTGCGGCTGTGCAGGACGCGGCTGTGCAGGACGCTGCTGTGCGGGACGTTGTTGTGCGGGACGTTGTTGTGCAGGGCGCTGCTGGCCGTTGTGCGGGCGCTGCTGCTGTGCGGGGCGACCCTGACGGTTATTGTTATTATTACTGTTATGGTTATTATGCTGCTGCGCAGGGCGGTTCTGACCCTGTGCAGGCGCGGGCGCGGCGGCCCTTTGCTGCTGCGGGGCTGTTGATGCAACTGCGGCAGGTGTCGCAGGCGTTGCGGGTGCGGCGGGCGCTGCAGGCGCGGCGGCCTGTGCTTTCCGCTGCTGTGCCAGCGCAAAATAATTGTCAAGGCTCTTCGCGTTATTTTTCTGGGTGTAGTGGTCGAACACCAGATTCAACTCGGCATCCGAGAGCGCCGTCATATATTTACGGTTCTCATCAGGATAATATTGACCTAAAAGCGCAAGGATATCCTTGTTCGATACTCCTAAATCCTTAGCCACCTCATGTACGCGGTATTTGTCCATCATAAATTAGAATCCTCCTCGTGTAGTTCTCAGCTTGCGGCGTCCTGCAGGCTGAGAACCGCCTGCGGGCGGGTGATTCGGTACGACATGCGCACCGTATGCAAAAGCTTAATTTTTTTAATATAAAGACGGCTACCCGTTATCGGTACTGCCGGTCTTTGAATGCCCTTGCGTGTATTGTTCCCCCGTGCCTCGTTTAAAACGAATGGGTGTTGGCGCTTGTGCGACAGTTTTTAGCCGCTGACGGCATCATCGCTGTGTTGAGTTGCGTGCTGTCCGGTGTTGTGCAGTGCGGCCGCACGTTCCGCCAGTCCCTTGTCGGTAACCGCCATGACGGCGACACGCTTTCCGATGGCGTAATACACCGCGTCGGAAGTTTCGGCCATATCCAACGACTTGACCGAGAGACCTTCCGCTTTCTTGAGCATGCGCATTCTCGTTTTAGGCGAAATATCGGCGGTGAACAGCAAAAGCTGCGCGTCGCGTCCTAAACTTGCGGCTGCAGGGTCAAAGCCAAGCTTTAACTTTCCGGCCTTGCGGCAGATGCCCAGAAGCCCTAGCAGATTACTCTTCACTGTCAGCCAGCTCCTTTTCCATCGCGTCGTAAACGGCGTCCGGAATCTGGCAAGAAAAAGCCCGTTCCAGTCTGCGCGCCTTTCGTGTCTTTTGCAGGCATTCAAGTGCAGGACAGATATAGGCGCCGCGACCAGGCTTCCTGCCCGAAAGGTCGAGCGAAATCTCGCCTTCGGGGCTTTTGACCACCCGCACCAGCTCTTTTTTCGGTTTATGTTCACCGCAACCCGAGCACATGCGCAGCGGTATTTTTTTCTGCTTCATTCCATTTCACCTCCGATAGCACGCGATACAAATTAATCCTCAGTTTCCTCGGTGTCAGCTGCATCCTCAATATTGGGGGCAGGGGCTTCATCCTCGCCGAAGAATCCGCTTTCGGGGCGGATGTCAATTTTCCAGCCGGTCAGACGTGCTGCCAAGCGGGCGTTGTGGCCCTTGTTACCGATAGCCAGCGAAAGCTGGTGGTCGGGCACCGTCACGCGGCAGGTTTTTGCCTCCTCGGGGTCGATTTCCACCGAGAGGACGTTGGCCGGAGAAAGCGCTGCGGCAACAAACTCCGCAGGGTCTTCAGAATAACGAATAACATCTATCTTTTCACCGCCGAGCTCGTCGACGATGGTATTCACACGCGCGCCCTTCGGGCCGATGCAAGCGCCCACGGCGTCGACATTGTCGTCGCGGGAGGAGACAGCCACCTTGGAGCGGGTGCCGGCCTCGCGTGAGATGGCCTTGATCTCGACGGTGCCGTCGTAAACTTCGGGGATGTTCATCTCGAACAAACGCTTGATCAGGCCGGGATGAATGCGCGAGATCATGATCTTGGGACCCTTCTCGCTGTTGATAACATCCGAGACATAGACCTTGATGCGGCTGCCGTCTTTATACTCTTCGCCCGGCACCTGCTCGGCCTTGGGCAGCACCGCTTCGCTGTGGCCGATCTCGACCGTCACGCTACCGCGCTTGGGGTCGGTTCTGATGACGGTTGCGGTGACGATGTCGCGCTGCTTGGATTGGTATTCTGCCAACAGCTGTCCACGTTCGGCTTCTCTGATACCTTGGCGGATAACATGCTTGGCGCTCATGGCCGCGATGCGACCGAACTGCTTGGGCTCAAGCGGAATTTCAATGATATCGCCGATTTTAGCGTTGCTTTTAACACCCTGGGCTGCGCCTACGCCGATCTCGATGGCGGGATCCTCCACCTCTGCGACCACCTGCTTGCGCACAGCGACAAAAAAGCGTGCGGTCACCGGGTCTATCTCCACAATGTTGTCCTCTCCGCCATTGGCGTCGCGCTTTACAGCAATGGAAACGGCATTTTTAATCTTTTCCACCATGTATGCAACGGGAATACCCTTTTCCTTTTCGAGAAGCGACAGTGCCTCGAAAAACTCACGGTTAATCATTGTCCTGCTCCTTTGCTGTAATCAAAATCGTCCTGCAAGCGGATATAGGCCGCTTCGCCCTTGGCGACGGTTTGCTCGGTTTCGCTTTCGGTCTCGCGGATGACCGCAGTGCCTTCGTGATACGAAACGAGCGTACCTGCAATTTCGCGCAGACCGTTGCGCGCGCGAATAAGCCGCGCTGTAACCGGCCGCCCGATGTTCTCTTCAAAATGCCACGGCTTTGTCAGCTCACGTTCGATGCCGGGGGAAGAAACTTCCAGACTGTAGGAACCGTCAATAGGATCCGCTGCATCGAGAATGGGGTCGATGAAACGCGAGAACTGCTCGCAGTCATTGATGTCAACCCCGCCATCTTTGTCGATAAAATAGCGCAGAAACCATGCGCCGCCCTCTTTTTCAAAGCGGACGTCCCACAGCCGCAAGCCCATTTGCAACAGCACCGGCTGGGCCAGCTTTTCCGCTGTCTGCGCGGTGTTTTGTTTAGCTTTTGCCATAGTTAACCCCCTATACATAAACAAAAGAGCGGGTTATTACCCACTCTCCTGTCAATACTTCATTCTTACTAAAAATACAATAGCACATTCTTTATAAATTGGCAAGGGAAAAATAGAAATGTTCCAATATAAGGGTTTTAAGTGGGTTTAATTTTTAAAAAGTTACTAAAGGCATCTGTTTTTCAATAACCTGCGTGTCGATTTTCACGCTAAAGCGCACAAGGTGTGCCAAATTGTTTACTCGTTGGCGACAAAACAGGCGCAAATTGCCCGTTTTGCTTTTTTCGGTAAGCTGTCTGTTCTTTGAGCAGCGGCATATGATTTTATTATACCCGCTGTGGCGCGGTTCTTCTTGAAAAAGCAGCTGCCAAATGCTACTATATACCTTATCATATTTAATGGGCAATAATGCTAATTGTTTAACAGGAAAGCTGGGAGAGGAAAAGATGACTATTCAGGAGAGATTCGGAATTCACGTGTTTCATGACGAAATCATGGAGCGCATGCTGCCCGCCGAGGTGTTTTTGAGCTTGCGTAAAACGCGAAAAGAAGGCGGAAAGCTTGACGAAAGCATTGCAGGTCCGGTGGCCGAAGCCATGCTCAAATGGGCGGTTGAGCAGGGGGCGACCCATTATCTGCACTGGTTTCAGCCGCTGACCAACGCTGCCGCCGGCAAGAGTGAGGGCTTTTTAGAGCCTTGCGGCGACGGCACCGCTATTTTGGAATTCAGCTCACGTGCGCTGGTGCAGGGCGAGCCGGACGCGTCGTCCTTTCCCTCGGGTGGCATTCGAAACACCTTCGAGGCCAGAGGCTATACGGCGTGGGATCCGACTTCCTCGGTGTTTGTCAAGGATAAAACACTTTATATCCCCACGGCATTTTGTGGGCCGAGTGGCATTTCGCTCGACCAAAAAACGCCGCTGCTGCGCTCGATGGAAGCGCTGTCAACTCAGGCGGTTCGCATTCTTCGGCTTCTGGGTGACACAGAAACCACGCGTGTCATCACGATGGTCGGTGCCGAGCAGGAATATTTCCTCGTCGACCGCGAGCGTTACGAGCAGCGCCTCGATTTAAAGCTCTGCGGCAGAACGCTCATCGGCGCGCCGCCCCCAAAAAGCCAGGAGCTTGATGACCACTATTTCGGCCGTGTGCGGCTGCGCATTTCGTCGTTCATGCACGAGCTGGACGAAAGACTTTGGGAGCTTGGTGTGGCCGCCAAGACCAAGCACAACGAGGTGGCGCCCACTCAGCACGAGTTGGCGACGGTATATGATTCGGCCAACGTCACCTGCGACACTAACCAACTGATCATGGAGACCATGAAGGAGATCGCCAAGCGCCACAACCTGGCCTGCCTGCTTCATGAAAAGCCGTTTGCCCGCGTAAACGGCTCGGGCAAGCACAATAACTATTCGCTTTGTACCGATAAAGGAAAGAATCTGCTGTCCCCCGGCGAGCATCCTGAGAACAACCTGACATTTATCCTGTTTCTTGCTGCTTTTGTGCGCGGGGCGGACCGCTATGCGGCGCAGCTTCGCCTTTCGACCGCGACGCCGGGCAACGACCACCGCTTAGGCGGTTTTGAGGCCCCGCCAGCCATTATCTCGATGTTTTTGGGCGAGCGTTATACCAATCTGCTGGCCGCGTGCAGCCGCGACGATACCGGCGCGCACGTACGCCCGGTGTCGGTGGGCGTCAACACCATCCCCAGCGTACTGGCTGACGACGCCGACCGCAACCGCACCTCACCCTTCGCCTTCACCGGCAATAAGTTTGAGTTCCGTATGGTCGGCTCGGCACAGTCGATTGCATTGGCCAACATCGTGTTAAACGCCATGATTTGTGACAGCCTCGACGCCTTTGCGAACCGGCTTGAAAACAGCACCGACATCGATAAGACCGTGCGTGAGATCGCCTGCGAGACCTATGTCAATCACGGCCGCATCATCATGAACGGCAACAATTATTCTGAGGACTGGAAGATTGAAGCTGCTCGACGCGGCTTGCCGATACTCTCCAACGCGCTGGACGCCGCTGCCGTCTGGAAGCAGCCGGACACCGTTGACCTGTTCGGGCGCTTTGGCATCTTCTCGCCGGTCGAGTGCAGCTCGCGCCATGAAATCATGCTGGAAAACTACAGCAAAATTACGCTGATTGAAGCCAACACGCTGCTGGAGATGATGCAGCGCGAGGTGTTGCCGGCAGTGATCGCCTACACCGGAAAAACCGCCGAGAGCCTGCGGCAGCTGCGTTCCGTTGGGCTTGACAACGCCGAGCTGTTTAATTATATCGAAACGCTGTCCGACTCGATCAGCAAACTGACGCAGCGCACCCAAAAGCTGCGCGACAACGTTTTGGCGCTACCCGACGAAAGCCACGAGCGTGCGACCCTTTATATCCGCGACGTAATTCAGAAGGATATGCAGAACATTCGCGAAGTGTCGGATTTTGTCGAGCGGATGATGGATAAGACCTGCTGGCCGATGCCGACCTACACCGATCTGATGCACCGCGTTTAAATGGGCTGCAAAACCCAATCGCTTGTTAAAGCGATGCTTTATAAAATTTACTTTATCGAAACTCTGGGGCGGCTTTTGCCGCCTCTTTTTTATGGGACGGTCTTTGATAGAAACGGGGTTAACGCAGATTATCATCGCGCCTTGTCACTGCTTAATTTGGAGCTATTTATCGCTGTAACTTACAAAAAAAGTCTAATTATGTCAAAACACCCAGTAATTTGATGGGGATAAAAATGAAAATTTATTGTGTAAAATGATCTATACTTGAATGGCTTTGTTGTGGGATAGTCTGAAAATGAAACAAATTTTAATAATTATGCCATAATTTTAAGAAAGTCTATTAACAACTCGAAGTAAAAGGTATATAATAAGGCCGATAGAAAACTGGAAATTGTATATCCGTTGGGCTGTGTGCCTTTTTATCACAGATTTTTATAAGGAATAGAAAAATGACGACAGAAGACAGACTGACCAAACTTGATACGCTGCTGAGTGCCTACACCAATTATTTTGATATTCAGCGCGACGTTACAGCCGGAGACGTGACCTTTGCAGCGCTGGCGCAGTACCATTCCAGATCGGGCAAATACATTCTGGTTAAATCTGCAAAGATATGGTCCATCGAAATGAACGAGTACGTCTATTTCGCTGTGGTTGATCATCTCGACGTGAATAGGTTGGAAGCCCTGTACAAAGCGGCTCGAGACGCCGGTCTCGCACTGATAAAACCGCACAGTGAACATATGCGTTCCTATGTGTCGCTGGCGATCATCGCGGATTCGATTGACCCAGAAGCGCAAAAGGCGCTTTGCAAAATCAGGTTCCGCAAAAGTTTTTGGCTTGCACTCCATGGCTGGATGGAGTTTCGCATTGCGGCAATAGACCTTTCGGCGGGGCAGGTTTTTTCAAACCCTGCAGGAAGGGACGTTCGGGCGACGCTCGAACGCAATTTGCAACCCAAATAAGAGAGGAGAAAACACATGAACTCACTGGTTATTCTGGTAATTGGTATCGCGGTGTTGTTTGCGGGCTATGTTACATATGGCAGCTGGCTTAGCAAGCAGTGGGGAATTGACCCCAAAAAGGTAACCCCGGCCCACACATTGACGGATGGAAAGGATTATGTCCCCGCCAAGTCTCCTGTGCTTCTCGGACATCACTTTGCTTCTATCGCGGGCGCGGGCCCCATCAACGGACCGATTCAGGCCGCTATCTTCGGTTGGGTTCCGGTTCTGCTGTGGATCCTGATCGGCGGCATTTTCTTTGGTGCGGTTCAGGACTTTTCGGCACTGGTCGCTTCTATCCGCCATCAGGGCAAGTCGATTGGTCACGTCATTGAAGTGAACGTCGGCGCAAAGGCAAAAAAACTGTTCCTGATATTCTCGTACCTGACGCTGCTTCTGGTTGTTGCCGCGTTTGCCAGCATCGTGGTCAGCACCTTTGCAGGCTTCAGTGCAGATGGTGCGCTTAACACGCCTAATGGCCGTACAGCCTCCACTTCAATGCTGTTTATCGTGATTTCCATCGTTTTTGGTGCAATGGTTTATCGCAGAAATGCGCCGCTTGGAATTTCAACCGCTATTGGTGTTGCTGGGATTCTCGCCTGTATGTATATCGGGTATAAATTACCCATTTATCTTGCTGGTAACGTTTGGCTTGGAATCGTTCTTGCTTATATTTTTGTCGCTTCTGTCACCCCGGTCTGGATTCTACTCCAGCCGCGTGACTACTTAAACTCTTTCTTGCTTTACGGCATGATGATTGCCGCCGTTCTCGGCATTCTGGTTGCGCATCCCCCGATCGCCCTACCGGCTTTCAATGGCTTCATGGTAGGCGGCGTCAAGGGTTATGCCAGCGGCTATCTCTTCCCGACGCTGTTCATCACTGTGGCCTGCGGCGCTATTTCGGGTTTCCACAGCCTAGTCGGCTCCGGTACAACGTCCAAGCAGCTCGATAGAGAGACCGACGCCAAGCTGATCGGCTACGGCGGCATGCTCATCGAGTGCGCACTGGCTATTATTGCACTGATCTGTGTAGGTGTTCTCTTTAAAGATGGCGCATTTCCCACCGGTTCTCCTCCTGCAATTTTCGCAACCGGTATTGCTTCCATGCTTGAAGTTGTCGCGGGTCCGGCTTCCCGTGAAATCGCTTATTCCACCATTATTCTGGCGGTTTCAGCTTTCTGCTTAACTTCGTTAGATACCGCGACGCGCCTGGCCCGTTACATGTTCCAGGAATTCTTCATCGCTGAGGGCGAGGACCCTGCAACACTGACTGGCTATAAGAAGTTTTTCGCTAATCCCTACGTTGCCACCGCAATCACTGTCGCTATCGGCGGCGCAATGGCATCCGGTGGTTACACCAAGATCTGGCCGTTGTTCGGCGCTGCTAATCAGCTGCTTGCTGCGCTGGCTCTGTTAGCTGCCGCTGCTTGGCTGGGCAACATCGGCAAGAACAACAAAATGTTCCTGTTCCCGATGGGATTCATGCTCTGCGCCACCATCAGCTCGCTACTGCTTACCCTTAAAACCAAGATTGGCGTACTCGCAGCCGGCAATGGCTCCATCGGCGCCGAAGGCCTGCAGGTTTTCTTTGCCGCTTTGCTGGTCATTTTGGCGGTTGACCTCACTATCGAAGGTGTCAAGACCCTCAATAGCAAAAAGCCCGCTAAATCTAGCAAGTAACCTGTTGTTAATTACTCTGAATTAGTATAGAATAAAAGACGCTGCATGAGCGGCGTCTTTTATTATGTTCAGATAAGGAATGAGCTTTTATGAACGGTTATTTAAAGGGGTGCCTTTACGTTATTTTATCGGCGATTATTTTCGGGTGCATGCCCCTGATGGCCAAAAATATTTACGCTGAGGGTGTCAATGCCATCAGCCTAGTTTTGTTGAGAAATGTTTTGGCGATTCCGGTGCTTTATCTGCTGTTGCGTATTAAAAAGATCAATATACGACCCGCTAAAGAGGGGGCGCTTAAACGCATCGCGTTGCTCGGTCTTTATGGGACGGTTTTGACCCCTGCTCTATTGTTTTCTTCCTACAACTACATATCCTCAGGCACGGCGACAACGCTGCATTTCGTTTATCCTGTTTTTGTGCTGTTGGGCTGCGCTGTATTTTTTCATGACAAAATCGGCCTGGTCAAGGGTTGCTCTGTGCTGCTTGGCAGCATCGGCATGTTGTTTTTCTATACGCCCGGAGAAAATGCGCAGTTTTTTGGTATGGCATTGGCGATTGCCTCGGGCATTACCTATGCGGCTTACATCGTCTATCTTGATAAAAGCGGGTTGGGGAATGAACATCCCTTTAAAATTGGATTTGGTATGGCAGTCAGCTGTTTTTTCTTACTAGGACCCTGTGTCACGCTAGCCGGTGGTCTAACGTTGCCCAAATCTTTTTTGGGCTGGGCGTTGTGCTTGTTCTTTTCCATAGTTATTATGGTGGGGGCGGTGGTGCTGTTTCAAATGGGCGCGGCGATTGTCGGGCCGCAGCGCGCTGCAATACTTAGCACTTCTGAGCCGATTACTGGAATCGTAGTCGGAATCATAGCTTTTGGTGAACCGTTTGGTTTAAAAACCGCGCTGGGGTCGGTACTAATTATCGCCTCAGTGGTGCTGCTTACCGTTTTTGATAAAAAGACGGAGCAACAGCTTTCGGCTGTCAACGCTGAGCGGCAATTATAAGCTGTTCTTGACGGTGAATCGGGTTTATATTATCATTAAGTTCAACACAACCAAAATCAAAAGCCAGAAAGGGCGTATGATATGAAGCGACCGGCATCTAAAGCACAGTTTGTTGCAGTAGTGATTATTGCATTGATGGTGCTGGCCTCCGTTGGATTTTTGATCTATCAGCAGCTTCAGCCGAAGCAACCGGCTGTGAGCGCCGTCGTGTCAATTGATGGTATCGAGGTTTGTACTGTTGATCTTTCTAAAGACGTCGAACCTTATGACATTGACCTCGACGCGTTATTCGGTGTGGGTGTGGTGCTGGAGGTCAAAGAGCATGAAATTCATTTTAAATCTTCCACCTGCCCGGACCAGATCTGCGTGCATGCAGGGTGGCTCTGGCGCGATATGGATATTGCCGTCTGTATGCCCAACAAGGTTTCGGTGATGGTTGTTCCGACGGCTGACCTGCCCGGATAAACACCGGTGCGGATATGTTTGACAACCGACGCGGAAAGTGCTACCATGAACATTGCAAGGGAGCTTTCTTTTGGAAGGCTGAGAGGAGGGGCATAACCCCTCGACCTTACCTGATTTGGATAATGCCAACGTAGGGATGCGGTGCAATCAAAATTTTTTAGAGTGGAGTTTTCGCTCGATAAGATGATGAAAAAGGTATCCCAGAAAGGGATGCCTTTTTTTAATGCCGTCACCGCTTGCCCAGAAAGAAAGGAATGAATTATATGAAAAAGGTTCTCACCATTGCGGGCTCAGACTGCAGTGGCGGCGCCGGAATTCAGGCCGACATCAAGACGATGACGGCGCACGGCGTTTACGCCATGAGCGCCATCACAGCGCTAACTGCTCAAAACACCACGGGGGTTTACGGCGTGATGGAAGCGACACCTGAGTTTGTCGCGCAGCAGCTCGACTGCATCTTTCAGGATATCCGCCCCGACGCGGTTAAGATCGGCATGGTTTCCAATGCCGGTATCATTGAGATGATTGCGAGAAAGCTTGGCGATTACCGCGCGGAAAACATCGTGGTCGACCCGGTTATGGTCTCGACCAGTGGCAGCCGCCTGATCTCGGACAGTGCGCTCGATACGCTTAAAACCAAGCTGTTGCCGATGGCGACAGTCATCACTCCGAACATCCCCGAGGCGGAATGCCTTTGCGGCTTTGCGGTACATAACACCGACGACATGCTACGCGCCGCCAGAGCGATGGAAAAGCTACTGGGGGGCGGCATCATCATCAAGGGCGGGCATCTGTCTGATTCGGCCGACGACCTGCTGCTCTATCAGGGCGAGTCGCACTGGTATCGCTCAGAGCGTGTGGCAAACCCCAATAACCACGGCACCGGTTGCACGCTTTCTTCCGCTATTGCCTGCAACCTTGCGTTGGGGCATCCGCTGCCGGAAGCTTTTAAACGTTCCAAGGACTACATCACCGGCGCTTTATCTGCCATGCTGAACTTAGGGCAGGGCAGCGGTCCCTTAAACCACTGCTTTAACATTAAGGAGGCGGCACAGTGAACGCAAGTGTCGCGATTCAGGTTCTGCCCAAGGTGGAAGGCGACGAGACGCTCCGCATTGTGGATGCCGTGATTGCCTATATCAAGTCCAGCGGTCTGCACTATGTGGTCGGGGCCTTTGAAACCACCATCGAGGGCGACTATGATCAACTGATGGAGATTGTCAAACAGTGTTCGCTCATATGCATTCGCGAAGGCGCACCCAGCGTCATGAGCTATGTCAAAATCAGTTACAGTCCTGATGGCGTCTGGACGATAGACGAAAAGATCCAAAAGCATCAACAATAAAAATGGACCGAGGCATGAATAAATGAATGCAATTAAAATCCGAAAAATGGTGCTCACTGCAATGTTCGCTTGTCTAAGCTTTGTGCTGTGTACCTTTGTTTATTTTCCGTCGATGGCACCGTTTCAGCATTTTGTCAACGTGTTGGCTGCGGTCTTTCTTGGGCCGTGGTACGGCCTGGCCGCTGCATTTTTGACCGGTGTCATGCGCATGATGAGCGGACGTACCATTCAGGCGTTGATAGGCGCTGTTTTTGGCGCTTTCCTATCGGGTCTGCTCTACCAAAAGACAAAAAAACTCTGGGCCGCCGTCGTTGGCGAGGTGATTGGAACCGGTATCATCAGTGCGATGGTTGCCTATCCGCTCATGAAAATGTGGTACGGGCTTGACGCTCAGTCACCGTTTTATTACATTCCGTTCTACACACCGTCCTCGATGATGGGGGCGTTTCTCGCGGTGCTGGTGCCCGGTGTGCTCAAGCGGTCCGGTATGTTGCAGCGCCTGCTCGACGATATCAACCGCTAGGGGGCACACGATGAAACAGACCATACAAAACATACGCGATAAAAAACCACTCGTGCACTGCATCACCAACTTTGTCACCGTCAACGACTGCGCCAACATCATCCTCGCTGCGGGCGGTACGCCGACCATGGCGCACGACATCCGCGAGGTCGAAGAGATTGTATCCATCGCTTCTGCGCTGGTTCTAAATCTTGGCACGGTGGGGGATATCGACGCGATGATCGCTGCCGGAAGACGCGCCAACGCACTGGGTAAGCCGATTGTGCTAGACCCCGTCGCGGCGGGGGCTTCCCGCCTGCGCAACGAAAGCTGTGCGCAGATATTAAAGGAACTGAAGCTGTCGGTCATTCGCGGCAATATCTCAGAGATCAAGTCGCTGGCGATCGGTCATGCCGATACCCGCGGCGTCGACGCGGGCGAAAAAGACGTCGTCACCGAAAAAAATCTCGAGGCTGTCTGCAAGATGGCTAAGAATTTTGCCAAGGCCACCGGCTCAGTTATCGCCATTTCGGGTCGGTTGGACATTATCGCCGACGCCGAACACGCCTGCGTCATAACAAACGGCTGTGGCGAGATGGCTCAAATCACCGGCAGCGGATGCATGCTCACTGCGCTGATCGGAACATTTGCGGGCGCACAACCCGACGATCTCTACACTGCCACCTTCGAGGCTGTTTCAGCCATGGGGCTGTGTGGGGAGCTGGCACGCGAAAAGATGCTGGTCAACCACGCAGGGACGGCGTCGTTTAGAACCTACCTGATTGATGCCGTAAGCCTGCTCACCGACCACCAGTTAGAAGGAGGACAACGCATTGAAAATAGATAAAAGCACGATGTTGCTCTACGCCGTCACCGACCGCACCTGGTTAAACGGTGCAACGCTTGAAAGTGTGGTAGAAAAAGTACTGGCGGCCGGGGCGACCTTTTTACAGCTGCGCGAAAAGGGCTTGTCTGACGACGCATTTCTGGCCGAAGCCAACAAAATGAAGCCACTCGCCCAAAAATATAACGTTCCGTTTGTGATAAATGACAATATTGAGGTTGCTGTCAAATGCGGCGCAAATGGCGTTCACGTTGGCCAGTCGGACATTGTAGGGCGTGATGTCCGCGCGCTTGTCGGGCCGGACATGATTCTTGGCATCTCGGCCAACACGGTGGAGACGGCAAAACGTGCTGAGGAGAGCGGTGCGGATTATATCGGTGTCGGTGCGGTGTTTGGCACAGCCACAAAAAAGGATGCCCAGGCCATCAGTGTCGAACGTCTGCGCGAAATTTGCGCGGCAGTCAGCATTCCGGTTGTGGCCATCGGCGGCATCAACGAACATAACATCTTACAGCTTGCGGGCAGTGGTATTGACGGCGTGGCGGTCATTTCTGCTATTTTTGCAAAGCCGGACGTCGCCACCGCCACCCGCGAGCTGCGAAAGCTCAGTGAGAAGGTGGTGAACGGCTAGGCTATGAATAAACACTTTGCAATTTTTGATATGGATGGCACACTGATAGACTCCATGCCAGCGTGGCGCGGGCTGGGCAAGAATTTTCTTCTTTCCCGTGGTATCACACCGCCGGACGACCTGCGCAAAATCATTGCGCCGATGACGTTGCAGCAGTCGGCGGAATATTTTAAGACACTGGGCGTCAAAGGTAAGACCGACGCAATTGTCAAAGCGCTAAACAGCTATATGCGCACACAGTATGAGACGGCCATCGAGCCGCGCGAAAATGTTGCGCAATATCTTGAGGCTATCAAAGCCGCCGGCGTGCGCTGCTGCGTGGCGACTGCCACCGACGAGGCGCTGGCGCGCACCTGTTTAGGGCGGCTGGATTTGCTCAAATACTTTGAATTTATCGTCAGCTGTGAGGATATCGGCGTGGGCAAGACCAGCCCGGCGGTTTACCACGCAGCGGCAGAGCGGTTGGGCGCAGCACCGGCCGACATCGCCGTTTATGAGGACGTTCCCTATGCCGCCGAAACGGCGAAACAAGCGGGTTATTACGTCGTTGGCGTCTATGACCCTTCGGCAGAACGACATCAGGAACGCCTGAAGCTGACTATCGACGAATACATCGCGGATTACGCCGCAGCTGCTGTGGCGCTGACAGGGGAGGTATCGGTATGACTTTCACCGACCGCTTACATAAAAGCACAGAATCGATCTGGGCGGGTTTTCACGCCCACCCGTTCGTCAAAGGTATCGGAGACGGCACCCTTAACATTGACCGTTTTCGCTTTTTTCTGGTTCAGGATTATATCTATCTTTTTGAGTATGCCAAAGTTTTCGCGCTTGGCGTAGCAAAGGCAAAAAAACCCGCACATATGTGCCGCTTCGCCAAAAGTGTGGAGGCTGTACTCAATGGCGAAATGACCATCCACAAAGCCTATATGAAGCGTCTGGGCATCGATGAGCGGGACGCCGAGACAGCAAAGCCTGCACTGGCGAACAGCTCTTACACAAACTACATGCTGTCGGTGGGCTTTACCGGCGATGTGGCCGCCATCACGGCGGCGATATTGGCCTGCTCGTGGAGCTATGCCGAAATTGGTCTGCGCTTGAATCAAATTTCGGGTGCGGCGGCGCATCCGCTTTATGGTGAGTGGATTTCGGGCTATTGCCAAGACGCCTATCAAGAAGAGAATAATGCGCTGATTGAGCTAATGAATACGCTGGCCGAGGGGCGCAGCGAAGAAGAACTGACCTATCTCGAAGAGGTGTTTATCAATTGCAGCCGGCACGAGGCGCAGTTTTGGGATATGGCATGGAAGATGGAGGATTAGCAATGCTTTCGCTTCGAGAGGTGACCTACCAATATCCGAAGGAATCGGCCCCGACCGTTGAAGGGCTCTCCTTTGATATGCAAAAAGGCGAGTTTGTTTCACTCGTCGGGGTCAGCGGCTGCGGTAAAAGCACTATTTTTCGGTTAATTAACGGCCTGATCCATGCTCATGCGGGAGAAATTCTCGTCGGCGGAGAAAACGTTCGCGGTAAGCGCCACTACTGCGGCTATATGCCACAGCGCGATCTTTTGTTTCCGTGGCGCACGGTGGAAGCGAATTTAAAGCTGCCGCTTGAGATTGTAGGTGGACTGACTAAGCAGGAGATGCGGCAGCGCGCCGACAAAATGCTTGAGCAGGTGGGCCTGGCGGGCTGTGGGGACAAATACCCCGCCGAATTGTCGGGCGGCATGCGGCAGCGCGCTGCGTTTGGACGCACGGTGCTTACCGGATCCGATTTGCTGCTGCTTGACGAGCCATTTTCGGCGCTGGACTTTTTAACCCGCGTCTCCATGCAGGAGTGGCTGCTCACACAATGGGCACAACAGAAAAAAACCATCCTGTTTATCACGCATGATGTGGACGAGGCGGTTTTCCTTTCAAAACGCATACTGGTCGTAGCACAGACGCCAATTAAAACGCTTATCGATATCCCCGTGCCGCTGCCATATCCGCGCACCCGCGACATGTTGGCACGGCCTGAGATCATTAAACTGCGTGAACAGTTGGTCGCGCTGCTAAGAAAGCAGGTGGCGCTATGAAAAGGCTAAAGACTCACTCTAAAGAACAGCTCGTCCGCGCCACAAACCTGCCTGCCGCCGGGTTGGTGTTTTTACTGCTCATCCTTTGGCAGGCTATCGCCATGAAAATTAATGCCGCCTATATCATCCCGTCGCCCACGCAGATTCTTGTGCGGCTATGGGAGCTGCGCGAGACGCTGTTTTTGGTACATCTGCCCGCAACCATGCTCGTGACCTTTGTCGGCCTGCTCATTTCTATCATACTGGGGTTATCGCTTGCTGTGGCGATGGATTTAAGCCCGCTGGCCGAAAAGTCGTTTTACCCCATCATCATCGCATCGCAGACCATTCCCACCACCGCAATCGCACCGCTGTTCGTGCTGTGGTTCGGTTACGGAATCTGGAGTAAGGTGCTCGTCACGGTGCTCATCACCTTTTTCCCGATCACCATTTCGGTGTTCGATGGCTTCCGCTCAGCCAAAACCGAGATGGAAGAGCTGTTGCTGACCTATGGCGCGGGCAAAAAAGACATCTTTTTAAAACTCAAGCTGCCCGGCGCACTGCCCTATTTCTTTTCGGCGATCAAAATGGCCATTCCGCTGTCGATCATCGGCGCGGCAATAGGTGAATGGCTTGGCGCGCAAAGCGGGCTGGGTTATTTCTCACGACGGATGATGACCCAGCTCGACGGCGCGGGCGTGTTTGCCCCCATTGTGCTGCTATCCATCGTGGCAATGCTCATCGTCGGATTGATTAGTATCATCGAGCGGGCGGTTATCCGCTGGCGCAAAGAAATATAAAGATTTAAGGAGATACAATTATGAAGAAGCTATTTTCCGTTTTGCTGGTGGCGTTTATGCTGCTTGTCGCTTCCGGCTGCGGTGCAAAGACCTCGTCTGCCCCCGCCGAATCGAGCGAGGCGCCTGAACTGCAAGAAATTGACGTCGTGCTCGACTGGTACCCCAACGCGCTGCACGCCTTTATGTACACTGCCATTGAAAAGGGCTACTACGCCGACGAGGGCATAAAGGTCAATATCCGCTTCCCCTCCAACGCCAACGATGCTATGTCGCTCGTCGCGGCGGGCAAGGCACAGGTGGGGCTTTACTACCAGCAGGATGTCATCATGGCGCGCGCCAACCAGAATGTACCGGTGCGCTCAATCGGCGCGGTGGTTCAGTCGCCGCTGAACATCGTTCTGAACCTTAAAAGCGCCAATATCAGCTCCCCGAAGGATCTGGTCGGCAAAACCATTGGCTACGCCGGAACGGAACTCAATGAAGCGCTTATTCGCAGCATGATGGAAAACGTCGGCGCCGATTACAGCGACGTTCAGATGATCGACGTCGGCTTTGATCTCATGAGCTCGATGACCACCGGCAACGTTGACGCAACCATCGGCTGCTATGTCAACCATGAGGTGCCGCAAATGATCGAAGAGGGCTTTGAGGTCGATTACTTCACTGTGGACGAATATGGCGTGCCGACCTATTATGAGGGCGTGTTCATGTCCAACGACGAGATGATCAAGAATGACCCCGAGACGCTCAAAGCGTTTCTGCGGGCGAGCACCAAGGGCTTTGCCGACATGAAGGCCGACCCCGAAGAAGCGCTGGCCATTCTTTTGAAACACCAGAACACCGAGAATTTCCCGCTATCTGAATCGGTGGAGCGCCAGAGCATGACCATGCTGCTGCCGATGATGGAAACTGAGACCGCGTCGTTCCTCTCGCAGACGGATGAAGTCTGGCAGAAGAACATCGACTGGCTGTACGACCAAGGGCTGATTACCGAAAAACCAGCCGTTTCGGATTTAAAAGCTACGTTGTAATAATACTATAAGGATATAATAAAGGTTGCCACACGTTATTTGTGTGGCGACCTTTATTTTGAAAGGTAGCAAAAACTAAATTTGCTAAGAATCTAGCCTGTGGGGTTGTGGTAAAACCCTAGCGTTGATTAATTTAAAAGCCCAGGAGCGGTATCGGTATGCGTCCTTTATTCACCCAGAAAGTTTGTAAAGTTTGCGTACGTTAGATGCCCCAGCGCACAATTGACAAACCGCGTCCCCACGCCCTATACTTTTAGCAGTTAAGCGGTGTATGCTTTGAGCTTTTCGAGGAATTTTTCCACCATATCGGCGTCGGTTGCCCACGAAGTGCAAAGGCGGATCATATCCTGCGTATCGTCGACAGCGCTTTGAACCGAGAAGACGAAATCCTCTTCCAAACGTGTTAGCACCGCCTTTGGCAGAATGGGGAAGAGCTGATTGGTCACCGCCTCGGCGGCAAAGGAATAGCCCAGCGCCGCAATGCCGCTTGCCAACCGTTCAGCCATGTCGTTGGCGTGCTGCGCCAGCTTATAATAAAGGCCATCGGTGAAAAGCGTCTCAAACTGAACTCCCAGAAGGCGGCCCTTGGCTAGCAACCCGCCGCGCTGCTTGATAATGGAGCGAAAATCGGCGCCCATCTCCGGACGGTTGATCACCAGCGCTTCGCCGAACAGCGCGCCCATCTTGGTGCCGCCTATGTAAAACAGGTCGGTCAGCGCTGCGATGTCGGTCAGCGTCAGGTCGTTGCCGCGGCAGGTCAGTGCGCAGCCTAAGCGTGCGCCGTCTAGGTAAAGCGGAATGTGATACCGCTTACAAACCTCTGCCAATTCTACCAACTCTTGTTTGTGATAGACCGTGCCCAGCTCGGTCGGCTGCGAGACATACACCATGCCGGGCTGCACCATATGTTCGGCCGTAGGGTCGTCGTAGTGGGCTTTTATCAGCGCCTCCACCGCCTTGGCAGTCAGCTTGCCGTCGAGGGACGGAATGGTCAGCACCTTGTGGCCAGTGGCCTCAATCGCGCCCGATTCATGCACGCTGACATGTCCGCTTTCAGCCGAAATCATGCCCTGATGCGGACGCAGCAGCGCGGCGGCAACGGTAAGATTCGTCTGAGTGCCGCCCACCAGAAAGTGAATGTGGCTGTCGGGCCGTTTGATCTCGGTCGCAATTAGACTGCGGGCGCGGTCACAGAATTCGTCGGTACCGTAGCCCGTCGTCTGCACCAGATTAGAGGCAGCCATGGCCGTCATAATACTTTCGTGTGCACCCTCGCTGTAATCGTTTAAAAAGCTGTATTTCATCAGGCACAGTCCTTTCGGGAAAAAATATATAATCAGTATAGCACATTTTGAGCCTTGATCAATGCTAACTGTAAAGAGGATGTTATTATGTTAAATCAATCATATGCTTTCGGGGTAGATATCGGTGGAACATCGGTTAAAATGGGCCTCTTTTCAGTGGAGAGCGGCCTTTTGGAAAAGTGGCAGATCCCTTCGCATACCGACGGGGATAGCGCCGCCATGCTCGCCGAGATTGCCGACAGTATTCTAAAAAAGACGGCGGAAAAGGGGATTACACCGGCGGATGTCTGCGGTGTTGGCGTGGGTGCGCCCGGCCCGGTTGATGCGCAGGGCGTCGTGCACGGCTGCGTGAACCTCGGCTGGGGAGAAGTAGCGCTAAAAACTGATCTTGAAGCGCTATGTGGTTTTGTCGTCCGTGCAGAAAACGATGCTAACGTTGCCGCGCTCGGCGAACTTTGGCAGGGCTCGGCAAAGGATTGCGACAGCATGGTGCTGCTGACATTGGGCACCGGCGTGGGCGGTGCGGTAATCTTGGGCGGTAGGCTGTTAAAAGGTGCGCACGGCTGCGCCGGAGAGGTGGGGCATATCGCTGTCTGTCCCGATGAAACGGTGCCGTGCAGCTGTGGCAGACGTGGCTGTCTTGAGCAGTACGCCTCCGCTTCGGGGCTGGTGCGGCTTGCAAAAAAGATCGTAGACTCTGGGACAGAGTCTACGCTGGTAGGACAACAGGTTACTGCCGAAGAGATATTTTTAGCGGCTCAATCGAATGATGTTGCTGCACTGCTGGCAATCGACTGTCTTGCAAAATTCCTGGGGGGCGCGCTTGCGGACATTGCTGCGGTCTGCGACCCGCAGGTTATTGTGATCGGTGGCGGGTTATCACAGGCAGGCGAACTGTTGTGTGCTACCGTGACGCGGCATTATCGTAGCATGGCCTTCGGCGATATGGCCAATACCCCCATTAAAATTGCTACGCTGCAAAATGACGCTGGCATATGGGGTGCCGCTGGCTTGTTGCTGAACAACTACCCTAATCACATGGCAAAATGATGGCGTTTGGTATTGAAGCGGGTAATTTGCAGTAGTTTTAGTAGTCGCGTTCACTTTGCGTTGCATATAGTGTTTATGAGAAGCCATTTTTAAAGGAGAGAGCACTTATGCCACAAAAGAGCATTGAGCAGTATGAACGCGAACTAATGCAAATGTACCGCCTGGCACTCGCCAAGGATCCCAACTATGCGGCGCTGGCTCGACGCCAGAGCGAAGCAATGGTACGAGACCGCATTTCTCAAGAGGAGAAGATTGATGTTGAAATACCGGCGCCGAGTGTGGAGGAGTCCGTGCCGCTGCCGGAGGGTATCGCTCCGGTTGCAGAGACGCCCGCCATGCCGATGACGCCCGCCATGCCGATGCTGCCCGCCATGCCGGAGACGCCCGCCATGTCGGAGACGCCCGCCATGTCGGAGACGCCCGCCATGCCGGACACACCCGATATGCCCGAAGAAGCAACAATGCATGAAGAAATCATCATGACTGAAAAATCTATTGAGTTGTCAGAATCTGGCGTGCCCGAGCTATCCATCGCATTCGAAGAGCTATTAGAGCCCGAGGAACCCACCTTGCAGCCAGAACCTGCCGAAGCTCCCGTTCTGGCTGTCGTTCTGCCCGTTCCAGACATCACCTCGCAGCCCGGGGCAGAAGTACAAACCCAAGTGTTGATTGGTACAGAGACTGACGACGAGAACGAAACCGAGATGGAAGCCGGTGCTGGTACAGTGGCGGCTGTCCCGCCCGAGCAGCAGGCTCCACCCGAGCAGCAGGCTCCACCCGAGCAGCAGGCTCCACCCGAGCAGCAGGCTCCACCCGAACAGCAGGCTCCACCCCAGCAACAGGGCCCCGCCGAGCAATCGGTCCCAACCGAAAAGCAGCAGGCACCGTCTGTTTCAACAATGCCAATGATGCCCATGCCCGCAGAAATGCGCCGCACCACAGCGACACCTAATCTGGGCGCAGGCAACTTGATTGTCAACGTGACGACACAAAATCGAACAAAACCGGTTAAAGATGCTGTTGTCACGGTCAGCCACCCCGAAGAGAGCGGAAACAAGGTGGTTGCTGAGGTTGTAACCGACAGCTGTGGTAAAACAGAGCTGATTCGCCTTCCTGCACCGATACGTGAAATTCCAATATACCCCCAGCCGATGATCGGTGGCGATTTGAGCGCACAATATCTTGTCACCGTTAAAGCGCCGGGCTATAAATCAGTGGTCGATGAGGAAATCTCGATCTTTGACGGTGTGACCTCGGTCAAGCGCATCGATTTAGAAAGCGAAATGGGGAGTGAAATTAGTGAGGCCAGTGAGGCTAGTGCTTCTGATGAAAACTGCGCTGATATTCAGAGGGAATAGCCATGCAAAAGAGCCGGTATGTCCAAATTCCAGAGGTTATAACAATTCATCTTGGTGACAAGGACGCCGATGCCCCGAATATTACCATGCCGTTTGCGGAATATGTAAAAGGTTGCGCCAGTTGTATTATTTGCCCAACATGGCCCGAAAACGCACAGCGCGCGAATATTTACGCCATAACCTCCTTTGCGCTTTATCGTGTCTGTAACAAGTGGTACCGCGCGCGCGGCTATGCTTTTGACATCACAACCAGTGAGGAAGATTTGCCGTTTAACGGTCAAGGCTGCCTGTTTTATAACACAAGCTGCCTTGTGGAGGAACTGTTTAATAATTATCTGACCCGTCAGGGTAGCGGCGATCCGCTACCGGCGCAAATTTGCCAAAGCTGCCAAGCATCGGGGGTCAGCGGTGCATTGTGTCAGCTCGGGGCAATCGAAATGGCCGAAAACGGCAATACTGTCTATGATATTTTGAGAAAATATTACGGAGAGGATATTGTAATGGTGCAAAACGTACCACAAAAAGGTGGACGTGAGCGTTTTTTAGGCACCCCGTTGATGTGCGGCGCAGTTGGGGATGATATCTGCACCATCAAGCGGGAGCTCAACTGCATCGGTCAGAACTATCCGGCCATTAAGCCGCTCGACGACGACTGCCCCAATTTTGACGCGCCTTGTGAGCGGGCGGTACGCACCTTTCAGTACATTTTTGACCTGCCTATTACCGGTGTGCTTGACAAAGCTACCTGGTATAAAATCAAACAGACCTCGGCCGACATAGCGCAGGGCGACGCCGACCCGTTTGCACAAAAGTCTGTAGCGAATTTAAAACCTGCTTCGGGCAGTGTCTTAGCGGGCAACACAGTGGGGAATAACCCGATTTTTGACAGCAACGAGCGGGGAGATGCTGTGCAAAAGGGTGTTGTATCGAGCAGCGGCATGCCAAACATCGTCGTGCCGAGCCGCACAATACCGGGGGCAACCTCAAGCACCATTATCGTGCCGGGCGATATGACAGTAAACCCTGTAATATCCGATAGAGGTATAGCGGAAAAAGCCGCGCAGGATTACAGGCCGCCGGCGCACACAGCGTTAGAAAATGTGGCGGAATGGAACGCCATACGCGAAAGTATTATGCAAAGTGAAAATCCGCCGGACAGTATTATATCGGACCGGGGGATAGCGGCGCGTGCAGAATCTGAAAGCGCGATACCGGAAGAAGCGATCCCGGGTATCATGCCGGAAGAAGTTGTACAAAGTGAAAATCCGCCGGACAGTATTATATCGGACCGGGGGATAGCGGCGCGTGCAGAATCTGAAAGCGCGATACCGGGTGAAGCGATCCCGGGTATCATGCCGGAAGAAGTTGTACAAAGCGAAATTCCGTCGGACAGTATTATATCGGACCGGGGGATAGCGGCGCGTGCAGAATCTGAAAGCGCGATACCGGGTGAAACAACTCCGGGCGTCATGCCGGAAAGCATTGCATACAGCAAAACCGCCCAGGGGGAAGCAGTACAATGGAATGCTGCGCGGCAAAACATACCGTCGGAGAGCATTATTCCAGAAAGCCCAGTCACAGCACCCAAAAGTCCGACCGACCATCTTGTCAAAATAGGCCCCAGTGTCAGCACGGCACTGCCGGATGAGGGCGGTGTGAGCTCCGGCCACGCTGTGGAGTGGCTTAAAAAATATTATGGCCTTTAAACCGAATGGAAAGAAGAAGGCGGGCGGGTTTACCGCCCGCCCCAGAGTGTTGACAAGATGAATTGTGTAAAACATAGCAATGGGGGCGCAGTGCGAAAGGACGGTGGAGTCGCAGCAGGTATACATGCCGCTCGCCAGACCGCGCGAACCAACTAGAAGCTCATTATATGGTTTTACCCTTGACATTGGGTGGGCGTGGTGATGAACTTTTGCATCAGCGTGTATATCTTTTGCCGAATCGGTAAAATTTTATGCAAATGTTGCTGTCAGAGTCATTTTGTAGTAAAATCTTTATGCAGTGATATCAGGGTAGTTTTTAAAATCGAATCTGCGGCTTTAATATAAGTGCCAGCAGTAAAAAATATGTTTGATCGCTTTGTTTAAAAACAAGCCCAGGAGGAGGACAATAGAATTGTACGAAAAGTTTGAAAGCCCTTTTTCTACCCGCTATTCCAGCGTGGAGATGCAGTATCTCTTTTCGGCTGAAATGAAATTTCGCACATGGCGCCGGCTGTGGATTGCACTGGCTAAGGCTGAGAAGGCCGAGGGCCTGGACATTACCGACGCACAAATCGCCGAGCTTGAAGCTAACAAGGACAATATCAACTACGAGGTGGCCGAAGAGCGCGAGCGTTTGGTGCGTCACGACGTCATGAGCCATGTCTACGCCTACGGCGTTCAGTGCCCAGATGCAAAGGGAATCATCCATCTGGGGGCGACCAGCTGTTATGTCGGCGACAACACCGACATCATCGTCATGCGCGAGGCGCTACGTCTGGTGCGTTGCAAGCTCATCAATATTATTGCACTACTGGCTGATTTTGCCGAGCAGCACAAAGGCCAGCCCGCACTGGCTTACACGCATTTACAGCCTGCCCAGCTGACCACCGTCGGCAAGCGTGCCACGCTGTGGATGAATGAGTTGATGATGGACCTCGCCGAGATCGAGCACCGGATTGGCAGCCTAGAGCTGCTGGGCAGCAAGGGGACAACCGGTACGCAAGCCAGCTTTGTCGAACTGTTTGGCGGCGACTCGGAAAAAATAAAGCGGGTGGACAAGTTCATCGCACACGAAATGGGCTTTGAGGGCATTGTTCCGGTGTCGGGTCAGACCTATTCCCGAAAGGTGGACGCGCAGGTGATGGACGTGCTGTCCGGCGTCGCACAGTCGGCGTCCAAATTCGCCAATGACATGCGCCTGTTGCAAAGCTTTAAAGAAATGGAAGAGCCGTTTGAAAAACAGCAGATCGGCTCGTCTGCTATGCCGTATAAGCGCAACCCCATGCGGTCTGAGCGCATCTGTGCGTTGGCGCGCTATGTGATTGCCAACAGCACAAACCCAGCGCTGACTGCATCGGTACAATGGTTTGAGCGTACGCTTGACGATTCTGCCAACAAGCGCATCGCCATCAGCGAGGCGTTTTTGGCGGTGGATGCTATTTTACAGATTATGCTCAACGTCTGCGACGGATTGGTGGTCTACCCCAAGGTTGTCGAGGCTAGAGTCATGGCTGAGCTGCCGTTTATGGCCACCGAGAACATTATGATGCAGGCGGTTAAAAAAGGCGGCGACCGACAGGAGCTGCACGAGAGACTGCGGTCACACTCGCTGGCGGCGGCACGCGTCGTCAAGGAAGCGGGCGGCAAGAACGACCTGCTCCAGCGCATTGCGGCCGACCCCGCGTTCGGTCTGACGATGGACGAGCTATCGCAGGTGATGCACCCCGCCTTGTTTGTTGGACGTGCACCCGAGCAGGTGGCGGAATATCTGAAAGACTATATCCAGCCGATGCTAAAAGCCAACGCGTCTATCTTGGGGGTTAAGGCCGAGCTGAGAGTTTAATACGCACTCTCGTTTGAAAGCGTGATAAATGCGGCTGACTTTATGCTTTTTGGTTTTTGCTGTTTGAGGTGCCATCCCGCCTTGCGCCAGCGAATCCATGCGATATAATCAGTCCGGAAGTTTTGATCTGCTCAAATATGAAGGCGAGCGTTGCCAAAATGCACTGAAGCGGTGTGGGCAGCGTTGACATTCACGTGGCATTATTCTATAATGAAAGTTATTGACGTCGTAAGGAAAACGGTGTTTTAAGGGGCTTAATTCTGCATGAAATGCAGGGGGCCGGTGAGGGAAACCCGAGTTCCCGTCGGCCGTTATTTACGGCGCGGACCGACTAAAACACGAACTGGAGGCAAGATTGTGAAAAAGGTTGGAAAACCGGTATTTTTCATCATCGTGTTGTTGATCGCAGCAATGGGCTATCTGACCGTTGTTGGCGTTTCAAGCACCTATGGTGACATCACCACAACCCAAATCAAAGGCATTGATGACGTGCGCTGGGGTATTGATATCCGCGGCGGCGTTGACGTCACCTTCTCCCCGCCCGAGGGTGTGACAGCAACCAAGGAAGAGATGGCTGCCGCCGAGTCGATCATACAGATCAGACTGGTGAGTCAGAACATCACCGACAGCGAAGTCTACACCGACTACGACAAGAACCGCATTATTGTGCGCTTCCCGTGGAAGGCGGACGAAACCGAATTCAACCCCGAGCAGGCGATTGCCGAACTGGGTGCCACTGCAAACCTGACCTTCCGTGAACTGGACGAGGTCGATTCGTTGGGACTTCCCACTGGAGACACCAAGGAAAACATCGTGATCACCGGCGCTGACGTCGAATCAGCTTCTGCGGTTTATACGCAGGACCAAAGCGGCGCCAGAGTCCATATGGTTGAGCTAAAGCTCAAGGAGTCCGGTAAGGAGAAATTCTCCGCCGCAACCAAAAAGCTGGTTGGCAAGCCGATTTCTATCTGGATGGATGACACCCGGATATCCGCGCCGCTAGTCAAGGATCAGATTGTCGATGGTGTCGCCACCATTTCGGGCAATTTTGATGCCAAGAGCGCGATGGATCTTGCCAATAAGATCAACGGTGGCGCGCTGCCCTTTGCGCTGGTTACCGAGAATTACAACACTATTTCGCCGACGTTGGGTCTTGGCGCCAAGGATGCCATGTTGATGGCGGGCGCGATTGCGTTTGCGATTGTTGGCCTGATCATGCTGTCCTTCTACCGCCTGCCGGGCTTTGTCGCCATGATTGCGCTGTTTGGACAGGTCATTCTGATGGTCGCATCCATCACCGGGTTCTTCGCGGTATTCCCGTCGTTTACGCTGACCCTGCCCGGTATCGCTGGTATCATTCTGGCTATCGGCTTCGGCGTTGACGCCAACATCATCACTGCCGAGCGCATCAAAGAGGAGCTTATCAACGGCCGTTCTATCGACGCCGCAATCGACTCCGGCTTCAAGCGCGCTTTTTCGGCTATACTTGACGGCAACGTGACGGTTATTATCGTTTCGATCATTCTGATGGGCGCCTTCGGCCCGCCGGACAGTCTGTTTACCCGCATGCTTTCACCGCTATTCTTCATGTTCGGTGTTTCGGCTTCGGGTCCAATTTACTCGTTTGGCTACACGCTGCTCGTGGGCGTTATCCTGAATTTGTTTATGGGCGTGTTCGTCTCCAAGCTTCTGCTTAAGTCGGTCTCACGCTTCAGCGCTTTTCGTAATCCTGCGCTGTACGGAGGTAAGAACTGATGAAAAAGTGGAATATTAATTTTTTCAAACATCGCAAAATTTATTTTGCATTTTCTATTACGATGATTGCCTTAATGCTGGTAGGTTCCGTGATGTTTGGCGTTGACCTTGACATCCAGTTCAAGGGTGGTGCGCTTATCACCTATTCCTACACGGGCGACCTTGACCAGACTGAGTTTCAACAGTCGGTAGAATCGGTTCTGGGGCAGAAGGTTTCACTTCAAAAGTCGACTGATATTGCAACCGGTACGCAGAGGTTTGTTGTTTCGTTGCCCACCAGCGAAGGACTCAACGCCGACAAGCAGGCCGAGCTGGCCACGGCCCTTGATGAAAAATACAAGGACAACAATCTGGCCACCGCCTCTATCAGTGTTGTCAACCCCACCATCGGTAAGGAATTCCTCGTCAAGAGCCTCACCGCTGTGGCCTTTGCATCGCTGCTTATGGTGGTTTATATCAGCCTACGGTTTAAAAAGATCGGTGGCTGGGCGGCGGGTATCACTGCGGTTATCGCGCTGATACACGATTTGTTGATGGTGTTTGCAGTTTTTGTGCTGTTCCGCATATCGATCAACGCGAACTTCATCGCGATATGCCTGACCATTTTGGGCTATTCTTTGAACGACACTATCGTTATCTACGACCGTGTCCGTGAGAATAAGCGTGTTTACGGGGATTCGATGCCGATTGAGCAGCTAATGAACCTGAGCCTCAACCAGTCGTTTACCCGTTCTTTGATGACCAGTATCACCACGGCTAGCGCAATGACCATTGTATCGATCATTGCCATGATGTATAACGTCACTTCCATTCTCTCATTTTCCTTCCCCATGATCATCGGCATGATATCCGGTTGCTATTCTTCGCTGTGCATTGCAACCATGCTTTGGGTAATGTGGCAGAAGAAAAAAGAGGCTTAACACCTTTTAATCGAATCCATAAAAACTGCCCTAATATGGTTTAGGTCGATTTTTGTGAAATAAAGGAAAAATCGGCAGGGTTGCGTTTGAATTTGTCGCAGCTCTGCCGATTTGTCATTAGCAATACCAATCCCGAGAGCATAAGCTAACATGAAAAGCTTTATGTTCGGAGGGATGACTTTGTCTTGGCTTGCTTCGCTGCACCCGGTTTATCAGGGGCTTTTGGCCACGTTGTTTACATACGGTGTCACCGCCCTTGGGGCATCTCTGGTTTTCTTTTTCAAGTCGGTTAATCAGAAAATGCTCGATATGATGATGGGCTTTGCTGCCGGTGTCATGATCGCCGCTTCGTTCTGGTCGCTGTTGTCGCCGGCTATTGAGCTTGCCACCGAGCTAGGCCGAAATGCTTGGCTGACGGCAGCCATCGGCTTTGCGGGGGGCGGCGTGTTTGTTATTTTATCAGACGTTTTTTTGTCCAAAGTGCGTTTTGCCAATTGCGACGGTGGCAAGGTGCGGCGTTCAATCCTGATTGCCTCGGCGGTCACGCTGCATAATATACCTGAAGGGTTGGCGATTGGCGTGGCGTTTGGCAGCGTTGCATTGGGCATTGAGGGGACCTCTCTGCTCTCCGCTGTGATGCTGGCGCTGGGAATTGGATTGCAGAATTTTCCTGAGGGCACCTGTGTCGCAATGCCGCTGCGCCGCGACGGTGCAACCAGGCTGAAAAGCTTCATGGTCGGGCAGGCTTCCGGCCTTGTGGAGCCGATTGCGGGTGTTCTGGGCGTACTTTTCTCTATCACGATGCGCTCGGCGCTACCGATTGCACTGGCCTTTTCAGCAGGCTCCATGATATCGGTGGTGTGCTCTGAGCTGATTCCTGAGTCGTTTCAAGATAACAAACGGGTTGCGACCATCGGCGTGCTGATGGGCTTCATTGTCATGATGGTGCTCGACGTGGCGCTGGGATGATTTCCACAAAAGCGTAAAACGGTTTTGCGCATATGGATTTGAAAGGGAGAATGACTATGAAAACAGGGGCATCGACATCCTGCCTGTTTCCCATGTTGACCGAAGATGCACTCACGGTGCTGACCGGTATGGGAGTTCATACGGTGGAGGTGTTTTTGAATTCTCCCTCAGAAAAGACCCCGGAATTTGCCGACTGCCTTAACCAAATTACAGGTGCGACCGACACACAGATCGTCTCGGTACACCCCTATTCCTCAGAAGCGGAGGGCGTCAGCTTTTTTAGTGGCTATGGCCGTCGGTTCGATGACGAAGCGGAGGAATATCGCCGATATTTTGAGTTTTGCAACCGGGTGGGGGCGCAGATATTGGTCTTTCACGGGGCGCGCAGCTTCATGCCGATTGAGCCGGATTTTTATTTTGAACGCTTTGCCCGGCTGCGCGATATTGCCCGTGGTTTTGGGGTGCGCCTCTGCCAGGAAAATGTGGCACGATGCCACAGTGGAACGCCAAAGTTTATCGAGCGCATGATACACGCCATACCGGATGTTGAATTTGTACTGGATGTTAAGCAGGCGGTTAGAGCTGGGGTAACGCCCTTTGAGATGCTCGACGCCATGGATGGCCATCTGGCGCACCTGCATTTAAGCGACCATCGCTGCGACTGCGACTGCTTGGCGCTGGGCGAGGGTGAATTTGATCTCACGGGTCTGGCGCGGCGCCTTAAAACAATGGCCTACGGCGGCGCGGTGCTGCTGGAGCTGTATAGCTGGAACTTCTCTCGGCAAGAACAGCTTGCCGAGGGCGTTAGGCTGTTTGAAAGCTTGTTGTGATCGTGTCATGGTTCAGTGGCGATTGGGCTTTAGTAGAAATCCCCAAAATTGGAGACATTTCAAGATTGATTTTGCCAAAGCCTGCGACACATAATGTTTTGGTATGGCAAAAAAATTGACCTGCGCTGTCAAACGGCGGCGGGCGCCGGGGAAAGCGGCATGCGGTTGTCGAATGGATATAATTTCCAAATTACGGTTTTTAGGGTAGAATAGAAAAAAACCGCAAGGAGGACTAAAATATGACGCCGCTGGAGTTGTTTTTGGTAAAAAATCTGCCGCTGACTTATCATGTTACCTTCACCGTTGTGCGCAACGAGAAAGGTGCATCAATCGTAGGTGGGTTGGCCGCATGCGACGCTTGTGATCAAGTGGTGGCGGTGGTGTGTGACCTTGATTGTGACCACCGTGAGCTTGAGGCTCTGGCGCTGCGCTTTAATTTTGAGCAACCGCCGCTCGAAGCGCTTGAAGAAAAAATTGCACAGTCGCTGGGAACAGCTGGTGCAGGGCGAAAGGTTATCTTTACCTGAGCGTTGCATTTTGGCTCTGGCGTGGTATACTTTTATTATTCAATTGCGATGGTCATGGTGCCAAAGGCTCCCCAGATGACCATATACGAATCCTTGTTTTAAATAGAGATTCGTATAAAATGCGCCTCGCACTCATGATGACGATGGCGCTGTCGCGTTAAGGAGGTTCATTTGATGAAATGCCCGTTTTGCTCCTACACCGAAAGCAAGGTTATTGATTCTCGCCCAGCGGACGATGGCGAACGAATCCGCCGCAGGCGCGAATGCCTCTCTTGCCAGAAGCGCTTTACCACCTATGAGGCGGTGGAGACGATTCCGATAATGGTGATTAAAAAGGACGGTGCGATGGAGCCGTTTTATCGCGACAAGCTCTTAAACAGCATGCTGCGTGCCTGCGAAAAACGACAGGTCTCACTCAGACAGATTGAGAAGGTCGTTGATGAAATTGAGGCGATGCTGCAAAATGCCATGGAGCGCGAGATTCCTACCAGCCGCATTGGCGAATTGGCGATGCAAAAACTCAGGGATATTGATGAAGCAGCCTATGTGCGCTTTGCATCGGTTTACCGTCAGTTTAAGGACATCGGTTCATTCATGGATGAACTCAAGCTGTTGCAGGATAAAAAGTAGTTGTATATTTGGAGAAGGGGATTTTTGCTTCTAATCATCCCAATTTTAAATTTCTGTAAAATGAAAATCGCCCGCAGGACTTGATAGGTCTTGTGGGCGATTTTTTTATCTATTAAAGTGCTGCATATTGCGCGTTTTATAAATTTTTCATCATATTTCTTTTTACATGCAAAGCGCGCACAAGCGACGGCTTTTAAAAAAGATTTTTCGGGTGTATTGCTTGCGTATCCCAAAGCTGATCGATACGAGCATAAAGCTCTGCAAGCTCTGCAAATAGTTCATTCTCTTCTTTCTGCCCAAGCCATACCTCTGAGCGATCCAACGCACTTTCAAAAGGGTCGCAATAATTGCTGCCCGCAAGGGCGTGGAAAAGATATTTTTCCTCCTCCCAATGGAGTACGAGCTGCTGCATTGCTTCGTCAGCGCGAGATTGGTTATTGGCGGCAACCGCATCCTTGATCTGATTGATTTCATCTTTTATTGCCAAGGTATTTTTGTCGAGATGGTTGACCAAAAATAAGCAGGAAGCCGATAAGGCTATTAAAAAAAAGATGGCAATAAAAAAACGCTTCATTGCTTTTTCTCCTTTTTGATCAGAATATACTGTGCTGAACGGTCGCAGCTCATGGCAAAAATATCTTTTTCGGTTAACTCCTTCTCCTTGAGAACCTTGCTTAGCCATGCTTTGTCAAGATTGCAATATTTAAGCGCCTGCACATCTATATCACCATCATTTATAACAATGACTGGCGGAGATTCACACCCGGGTAAGGGAATGAAAAGCGCTTCATTTGTAACTGGCCGATTCTTGAATTTCGGATAGACAGAAAGGCTGCCATTGGTCTCCACGATGGCAAAAAGCACCTCGTCAATGTCAAAGATACCGTTGCCGCGCAGTAACTCGGTCAGGTCATCCAGAGACCACCGTAGGTTTGCCAGCTCTTTCTGGTCGAGTTTTCCGTCTCTAATGACACAGCGTGGGTGCCCCAAAACAACACCGCGCAGCTTGCGTGATTTTAAAATTGCGACCGAAAGTACAACCTCAAGACAGGCCAGCAGCACGATGGACAAAACACCATTTATCATAGGTGAGCCGATATTTTCGATCGGAATTGCGGCGATATTAGAAATCATAATGGTTGTCGCTAGCTCTGAAGGCTGAAGCTCGCCCAACTGCCGTTTACCCATAAAACGCAGTACAATAGACACTGTCAAAAAAAGGATAAAAGTGCGCCAAAGTGAAATAAACATAAAAAAAACGCCTCATTCAAAGTTTTTATTATTAAATATAGTTTGCCTTTTTAGCACATAATAAAAACGTCTGAAACGATGCAAAGCGTGCCAAATATTGGCGTTTTTATTTCTACATCAGCGTTAACGCCAAAAGAGGCGATTATGAGGCAGGATTGATTGGAAACAGACACAGTCGTTGCCTTGGCGTCAACTTTTTGCCGCTGTTAATCGCACCGTTGCCTGACATGATATAAGGGAGAACAAACAAATTGTTCTCAAAAAAGCACAGGCAAAGGAGGTGTAACGGTGTGATGAAGAGGATTTTTAAAGTATCGGCGACCATCGTGTCTGTCGTAATGCTCGGGCTGTTGGCAATTTTACTCTGTTTGCAAATTATGTTGCCCGACCGTTATTATGTGACGCAAGGCGAACATTTTTCGCTAAATGGCGGTTGGCTGGGCATAAAAAGCAGCAGTTGGGTGGATAATATGCCCCCCGAATTAGTTTCGCGTCCGGGTAATGAATATGCGATGCGGCTTTCACTGCCGGGCGGTGCCGTTATTAAGACGGTTAACGTCAAGGTAGTCGAAAGAGACATGGTGATTCCCGCCGGAACGCCGTTCGGCATTAAAATGTTTACCGACGGCGTAATGGTAGTGGGTTTGAGCGATCTTGACCTACAAGGCAAGGCGATGAACCCCGCAAAAAATGCGGGCATCCGTACTGGTGATATTATTCTTTCCATCGACGGCAGGAAAATTTATTATAATGAAGATGTCGGAAAGATTGTCAGTCAAAGTAATGGACGTGAGATGCAGGTGACACTACGGCGGGACGGGAATATCAAACAGGTTAATCTGAAGCCGATTCAGTCACCCTCTGACGAAAGCTATCGCGCGGGAATGTGGGTGCGCGACAGCTCAGCCGGTATCGGCACAATGACCTATTACGATCCTCAAGAAAGGATTTTTGCAGGTCTTGGGCATGCAATCTGCGATGTGGATACCGGCGACATCATGCCGCTGTCAAGCGGTGAAGCGGTTGAAGTAACCATTACCGGCGTCAACCGTGGCTCAAGCGGATTCCCAGGTGAGTTGCGCGGTGTGTTTGGCAGCAATAAGGTTATAGGCAGTTTGATAAAAAATAACGTAACGGGCATATATGGTGAATGCAGCATGCCGCCTGTGCAGTGTGAGCCGGTTCCTTTAGCAACAAGGGGCGAAATTCACACGGGCGCTGCGACCATCTATACCACTGTTGAGGGCAAGCAGCCACAGGCTTATGACATTCAAATTGAACGCATTGCGACAACCGACACAAACCCTACAAAGAATATGGTTGTTAAGGTGACGGATCCCCGACTGCTGGAAGTAACGGGTGGTATTGTGCAAGGTATGAGTGGTTCTCCAATTATTCAAGATGGAAAATTGGTTGGCGCTATCACGCATGTATTTGTCAATGACCCTGCGCGAGGTTATGGCATCTTTGCTGAAAATATGCGCAACTCTTATTCAACTGGTGAAAAAATGGCTTCTTAATAACGTTTTTTTGTGAACAAAAAATGGCTTCGGGTAAGCGTTTGCGGTTCGCTCATATCCAAAACAAGAATGGCTCTCCCTATTCGGGAGAGCCATTCTTGTTTTGGATTAAGAAGTGAATCGAAGTTTTCAAAATTCAACAGGCCTGCCTTCTTCGGCGGACAGGTACGCCGCATAAATGACCCGGGTGGTCTGATATGCGAGCTCGAAGTCGCTCGAGGGTGTTTTATCAAAATAAACGGTTTCGGCAAAGTCCTGTAATTCGCCCATATAACCGCGGATAATTTCGTCCGAAACAAAGGCTTTATTCCAGCCCAGCTTTGCGGGCAACATCTCGGAAATCTCGACGTCCTCCATGCCCTCTTCATCAAGAAAATAAGTATTAAGCAAGTCGGTCGGGGTAATATTACAGGTCATTGCATTGTCGTTACAGTAGATTTCAATATAATTTTTTGTTCCGCCTAGCACGGTGTCGGAGGCGAGTACAACCGCTTTGCTACCGTCAGAAAAGGTGACGGTGACGTTGGCGAAATCCTCAACATCCTGCGGCTTAGCGCTGATATGGCGATGTTCATGCGCATTGAGACAAGCAGTGGTGCGACCGGTGTCGGCAAGAACGCTCTTAATGGTGATACGCTCACCACGCGCCTTGGCTTCCTGCTGTTTTAGCCAGAGCATACCCGCCAATGGATGACAGCCGACGCGAATCAGCGAACCACCGCCGGTATATTTCCATTCACCTGCCACGGGAGAACTTGAGCCCTTTAGGCTTTCCTCTCCTTTTAAAAACAAAATTTTACTTTTGCGTTTTGTAATGATATCCGCAGCGCGGCGTACAGGCGTGCTATAAACAAAATTCTCTGCGTATAAAAATTTGGCGTCGCTTTTTTCTACCACGTCGCGAAGACTGTCGATAGCTTTAAGCACCTCTGCATACATTTTACTTTTAGGAACTTTTTCGCCGATCGGCTCCGGGTCACCCGGCATGCCAAAGTATCCAGTTAAGGGCTTTTCACAGATGACATTCTTGCCGGCTGCCAGCGCCTTTGCGACCATATCGGGGTGTAAGAACGGAGGTGTTACGATATCAACAAGGTTTATTTCTGGGTCTTTAAGCAGTGCGTCAAAATCTGTGATAACCTGTTCAAATCCATAACGCTCTTTTACAGCAGTGGCCTTTTCAAGGTTTGTGTCCACAACGGTCTTTAGCCGTAGCGGTACACCAGAAACTTTTTCATAACCGTTTCCATGAAGATAGGCGGCATAACCGGCGCCAACCAATCCTACGCAAACTTCTTTCAATTGAGTCCCCTCCAATGTTAATTTTACACAAGATTGCCCAAGCAACACCCATGTAATATTAATTATCTGTTAAACATTAAAGGAAAACAATTCAAATTTTCGATTGGATTTTAGATTTTTTCGATCAATGATTGTATGGCTACACCAGCAAAGATCGAAAGACCGATTTTATAGCTTAGGTATCTTCAGGAGACAAATAAAATCATAACACTAATCGCGCATTAAGAAAACGAACGATTTTTTACATTATACATATATATTAACAAAAACCGTAAAAATGGTTAGAAAATCGGCTCAATGTCAATATTTGTTTCCTTCAAACTGCGTTAAAATATTATAAAGGCAAGAAAATCAAATAAAAATCGCGGTTTTTTTAATGAAATTATAAAAAGTGCTGTAAATCACCAATCTATACCGAAACTGCTCGGGGTGTACGGCATTCTGTTAAATTTGGAAAAAAATAGAATTTATATAAACGAAAAGGGTTGCAATCGTTGGCATAATATGGTAATCTATGGGAGTCAAGCAGCGCAACCAATATTATAACAGGAGGTAAGTGACCCATGGCAGAAAAAATGAAGGTACTCATCGCAGACGATAATAAGGAATTTTGCGCACAGGCTGCGGCACTTTTGCACACCTACGGTTATGAGACTGTTTTTGTGGCGAAGGATGGCATAAAGGTGACCCAGGCTATTCTTGACCAGCGACCGAATGTGGTACTGATAGATGTATTTATGCCACGCTTGGATGCCATTGGTGTAATGAAGGCCGTGCGGGAGGACGAGCAGGCTTATAAGCCGCTGTTTATGATGATGTCCACCTTTGACAACGGTATTTTAGAAAGAGAGTTACTTGCCGCGGGCGCTGCCTATTATTTTTTGCGCCCGTTCGATGTCAATATGATGGTGGAGCGCGTCGTACAGCTTTCGGGGGCCAAACGTCCTGATAATGTCTCGCGAATTACCGATTCCAGGCGGTCGCCCAGTCTTGAAGTCACCGTCACCGACATCATTCATCAAATCGGTGTTCCCGCCCACATCAAGGGTTACCATTATCTGCGCGAGGCCATCATGATGGCGGTCAACGACCCCGAAATCATCAATTCGGTGACCAAACAGCTTTATCCTGCGGTGGCAAAACGGTTCTCAACAACCTCCTCACGTGTGGAGCGTGCTATCCGTCACGCCATTGAGGTGGCGTGGGATCGCGGTGATGTTGACGTACTTACCTCCTACTTTGGTTATACCATCCATAATACCAAGGGCAAGCCGACCAACAGCGAGTTTATCGCGATGATCAGCGACAAGCTGCGCCTGAAGCTTCGCCAAGAGGCCAGGTAACAGTTTTCGTCCGCCTCAAGTGCATATGAGCTTCGTCTTCCTTATAGACAGGATGGCGGAGCTCTTTGTTTTGTGGTAAAATGACGGAAGATAAATTATGACTAAGCCGCAGTATGACATAGAAAAGGGGAATGACATGCTTCATATCATAGCCGGCGTTGCCCAAAGCGGCAAAACGACGCTGATTAAGCAGCAGATTAAAGCCAGAGTCGAATCGGGCGGTCGCGCGGTACTCATCGTACCCGAGCAGGCCTCTTTTAATAATGAGCGCGCGTTACAGCAACTTTTGGGCCAAAGCGCTGCCAAAGCAGAGGTGTTGAGTTTTTCACGCCTGGCCGAACGGCTGCTGCGCCAGCTGGGCGGGCGCGACCGGCAGCCGGTGACGCCTGCCGCACAGGTTTTTTTTATGAGTGTTGCGCTCGACGAGCTCTCCGACTTGTTGACTGTTTATGGCCGCCACTACCGCAGCCGCGGCTTTATTGAACAGACGCTCTCAGTGGTGGAGGAATGCAAAAATGCTGGGCTTTCTCCTGAACGGCTCTCAACCTTTTCACAGGCTTTGCCAGCAGGTGCGCTGCGTGATAAGGTGCGGGAGCTTTCGCTGATATTTGACGCCTATGAGGCGATTTTGCACCGCGGTTGCCTGTCGCCACAGGATGTGTTGGATCTCGCTGCCGAGAGGCTGGCGGATAGTTCGGTTTTAAAAGATGCCGAGATTTTTATAGATGATTTTGGTGGGTTCACCGCCCCTGAATTGTCGCTGATTTCAGCGCTGTTGTCTCAGGCGCGGCAGGTGACCGTTGCGTTGTGCTGCGATAACCCCCGAACCAAACAGCCCGCCTTTGCGCTGGCGGCCGACACGGCGCGACGCCTTTTGCATCTGGCACAAGAGAGGGGCGTTGAGGCTGTACAGACTGTTTTGCCTGAACCAAACTGGCACCCAGCCGCGCTGTGCGCACTCGAACGCGCCACCCGCGCCGAAGCGTTGCCGGATAAGGATACCATCGGCGGTGGGGTAGTCAAGGCCGTCTTTTGCGCCAACCCCTACGATGAGCTGGAAACCGTCGCTGCCGAGATTGCGCAGCTGGTGCGGCAACAAGGTTATCGCTACCGCGATATCGCAGTGATCGCCCGCGATATGGGGCGCTACCAAACGGCGCTACCGTCGGTTTTCACCCGCTTTGACCTACCTTTTTTCTGGGACATGCGCCATGACGCGCGTTGCTCGGCACTCACTCAAGGGGTGTTGGCGGCGGTGTTGGTTGCCTGCGGAATGCGTGAGGGCGACTGGCTTGACATCGCGCGTTCCCCGCTGTTCGGGCTGGAGTCTGAGTTGGTTGGTGCGCTTGAAAACTACAGCTTTGTCTGGTCATTGCGCCGGCCAGAGTGGGAGCGCCCATTTTACAAAAACCCCGACGGCATGGTCGAGCTTTTAAGCCCGCGCGCCGCCAAAACGCTGCAAATGCTCGAGAAAGCCCGAGAAAACATCACCGCACCGGTTCTGTCGCTGCGACAAACTTTTGAAAGCGGTCAGGGCAGCCAGGTGGCCAAGGGTCTGTGGCGGTTTTTGCAGCAGATCGACGCGGCCAAGCATATGGCTGATTTTGCCGAAGCCATGCCTGCGGATGAGAAGAATGCTTTCTTAGAAGAGCAGTCGCTGCTCTGGCAGCAGCTTGTCGGATTATTAGAGCTGTTTGACGCGATCCCCGACGAAATAACCGTGACCAAAGAGCGGATTGCCGAGTTGGTCGAGCTGTCGTTTGGTGGGTTCGAGGTGGCGACAGTGCCGCGCACGCTCGACGAAATCGCGGTGGGCACCGCCGACCGAATCCGATGTGAGAATGTCCGCGCCGTATTTTTGCTTGGCGCAATAGAAGGGGAATTCCCCTCCGCCGCCATGCCGGGTGGGTTGCTATCGGAAAACGAGCGGCGGCAGCTGGTCGAGGGCGGGCTTGATCTGCTCACTGAGGGCGACCGCTCTCAGGCCACCGAGCGGATGTTTTGCTACCGCGCCGTCACCGCGCCCGCTGAGCATCTGGTGGTTTGCTGTCCACGCACCGATGCGGCAGGTTCGGCGCTGCTGCCCTCCGCTATCTTTTTGCGTGCCGCGGCGCTGACCACCGAACAGAGCCGCCCTGAGTTCTGGCACGTTTGGACGGTGTCAGGGTTGGAAAAGGCCATTGCTGAATATCGTGACATATCCGACGCCCGTCTTTCGACACTCGTTGCGTTGGGCGAAAAAACGTTGGGCGAACAGCGGGTGACGCGGCTGTTACGCGTCGACGACAAGCGGGTTCATGCGCTGATTGATCCGGCTATCCCATCCGCGCTGTTTGGTGGACGCTTAAAGCTTTCGCCCTCGCGTTTAGAACAATACTATCGCTGCCCGTTTAGCTATTACATACAAAAGGGACTTGGCGCTCGTAAACGCCAAAAGGCCGAGCTGTCGCCGATTCAGGCGGGCGTACTCATCCACCGCGTACTGGAACGGCTCTTGTCGCAACACGGAGGTAAGGGGCTTTCTGCCGTGCCGCCCGAGCAGCTCCGGCAGCAGATTGCCGCCGAGACAGTGGGCTATCTCACCGAGTGCGCAGGTGACCCGGCGCTACTTCCTGCACGGCTGCTGCGCAACTTTGAGCGCCTTGGCGAGTGGCTTTTCGACATGGTGTGCCATCTGGCACAGGAGCTTTTACAAAGCGAATTTGAACCGGTGGCTTTCGAGCTTGAAATCGGCGAGGGGAAAGAAGTCTGCCCGTTGGTGTTTAAAATAGGATCGGACACCGAAATTCTCATTGAAGGCACGGCCGACCGCGTCGACACGGCGGTCATCAACGGAAAAAAATATCTACGTGTGCTCGATTATAAATCTGGCAAGAAAAGTTTTCTACTCGACGAGGTCTATTATGGGCTGAATTTGCAGATGCTCATTTACCTGTTTTCCATCTGTCAAAACGGTGCAGGCCCACTGGACGGGGCGACTCCAGCGGGTGCGTTGTATGTACCGGCACAAGGGGGATATGTTTTAAGCGCGCGCGGCACCGACCCCTATCAGCTTGAAAAGCAAAGGCATAAGCAATATGTTATGAATGGGCTGCTGCTGTCGGATGAAGACGTGCTACGCGGGATGGAGCGGGATTTAAACGGCGATTACATCCCCTATGCCCAAGGCGGAAAAAAGATTGATGCGCTTTATTCTATGGAAGAACTGGCGAAGCTATGGCGTCTGGTCGAGCAAAAGATAGAAGGGATGGCGCAGCAGCTTTATTCCGGCGATATTGCGGCGCTTCCCAGTTGCCGCGGCGCGGATTCGCCCTGTAACTTTTGCGATTACCGCACGGCCTGTGGCTTTGAAGCGGGCGACCCGGTGCGCGAGCTGCTAAAGCTCGACCGCGCCGCCATTCTAAAGGGGGAGGGGAGCGCCGATGGCGAATAATACAAACTGGACCGATGAACAGCGCCGCGCCATTGAAGCGCGCGGCCACACAATTTTAGTCTCCGCCGCGGCGGGCAGCGGCAAGACCGCCGTGCTCACCGAGCGGGCGGTGCGCCGCATGTTGGATGGTGACACGCCGATTGACGCCGACCGGCTGCTGGTTGTCACCTTTACCCGCGCCGCCGCACAGGAGATGAAGCAACGCATGCTGAAAAAGCTGACCGAGTACATCGCTGAGCATCCGCTGAATATGGCAGCGCGTCGCCAGCGGCAGCTGTTGGATCGCGCGGTGATTGGCACGATCGACTCACTTTGCCTGAACCTGCTGCGTGAGAACTGGCAGCTGCTGGGCCTTCCGGCAGCCTTTCGTGTTGGTGACACGCAGGAGCTGGACGCCATGCGCGAACAAGCGGTGGATGCTGCGCTCGAAGCTGCCTATGCCGATCGCGACGATGCAGCGTTTAGTGCGCTGGCTGAGTTGCTCTCGCAAAAGCGGGGCGATCAGAGTCTGGCAGGTACCGTTTTGCGCGTGCTCGATTTTGCCCGTACCCATCCATTTTATATTGACTGGTTGGATGAAAAGCTCAAGGTTTATGAAAACTGTGCAAACCCCGCCCAAAGCGTGTGGGGGGATATTCTGCTTCAATTCGCGCGCGAATCGGCGCAGCGTTGCAAGACTGATGCCCAAGCGGCACTTATAGAATTGCGCGACGAGCCGGATTTTGCCAACTATCTTCCGGCGTTTGAAGGTGACGCTGCGTTTTTTGCCGCCTTATGCCCGGCGCTTGAACGTGGTAATTGGGATGAGGCGGTTACCCTGCTGCGTGGTTACAGTGCGGTGCCGCTAAAGGCGGCAAAACGCAGTGCCTGCCCCGAACGCAAGGTGCAGCTTCAGCGCCTGCGCACCCGCCATAAAGCGATGGTTCAAACGCTTCAAACCAAGGTGCTTTCAGCAAATCTTTCGGAATTTTCTGAGGATGTTGCCGACCTTCTCCCCAAGCTGCGTAGGCTTTTTGCACTGGTCAAGGATACCGATAGCCGCCTTCTGGTACAAAAGTGCGCGGCGGGCATCTTCGACTTTTCAGACCTTGCACAGTTTGCGGCCAGCCTACTCATGACGCGGGACGAAGAGGGGAATTTACATAAAACCCCGCTGGCGGAATCTATAGGTGCGCGCTTTGACGAAATCATGGTCGACGAATATCAGGACGTCAACGCCGTGCAGGATATGATTATCACAGCGCTCTCAAATGGCAAAAATCTGTTCATGGTTGGCGACGTTAAGCAGAGCATCTATCGTTTTCGGCAGGCTCAGCCCGAGATTTTTCTGCGCCGAAGCGAGGAATACGCCCAAAACAGCGCGCCGGATGAACCGGAATTGATTACGCTCAGCGGCAATTTCCGCAGCCGGAGCGAGATTACTCAGGCGGTTAACCGTGTCTTTGAACCGTTGTTTTCCAAGCGAGTCGGTGAACTTTTTTACGATGAAAAACACAAGCTCAATGCGCTGGCAACCTATCCGCCGGTCGACGGCGCAGGGGTACAATTCCACTTTTTAGAGCAGGGGAGCCTCAATGCTGCTGATGCCGCCGAGGCCGAGGCGCTCTATACAGCCGGCGAAATTAAGCGCCTGATAGACAGCGGCACACTCGTGACCGAAAAAGGTGTGCTGAGGCCGGTGTGCGCGGGAGATATCGCCATTTTGCTGCGATCGCCCAAGGCTCAGGCGGAGGTTTACCGCCGCGCGCTCGAACAGGTGGGCGTCGAGGCGTTTGCACAGATCGAGAGCGGCTTTCTGGATAGCTTTGAAATCACGGCGGTACTCAATCTTTTGCGTGCGCTGGACAACCCCACGCTAGATATCGAACTGATTGGCGCAATGCTTTCGCCAATGTTCGGCTTTAGCGATGACGCGCTTGCAAAAATCCGCCTGATGGTGCCCAGTGGGCATTTTTACCCCGCTGTCAAAAAAGCAGCCGAAACCGACCTGCAAGCCCGTGCGTTTTTAGAGGTTTTTGAACATCTGCGGCGCCGAGCGCTGACGATAAGTGCCGCCGAATTGATTACCGAATCGGTTGAAACCACCGGGTTCGACCTGCTATGCCGCGCGATGCAGGGAGGTAAGCAACGGTTTGCCAACTTGCTTTTGCTCGCGCAGTACGCCGAGCAGTACCACCAGAACGGGCATCGCGGATTGTCGGGACTTCTAAAGATGATCGACCGTGCGATGCAAAGTGGCGATCTTGCCCCGGCCTATGTCGGTGAGCAGACCAACGCCGTGTTTATCACCAGTATTCATAAATCCAAGGGTCTTGAATGGCCGGTTGTGTTCCTGTGCCAGGCGGGGCGCGACCATAGTTTTTACCGCAACGATTTAATCCGGCCGACGCTGCTGCACTCCGAGCTGGGCTTCGCCTGTGTTCGGCGTGACCCTGCGCTGCGGCAGCAGTTTGTCGCTGTGCCGCTTGAGGCGGTGCGGGTAGAAAGCGAGCGCGCTATGCTATCAGAGGAGCTGCGTATTCTCTATGTAGCCGCTACCCGCGCCAAAGAACGGCTGGTTATCACTGCCGCAATGAAAAAGGCACTGGAAACAGCTGAGGCACTCTCGCCTGACGGCAACAGGCCCGCCCCCGCGCAGGTGCGCGAATGCCAGAACTACGCCGAGTGGTTGTTACTGGCGCTAGGTTGTTATGGCGACGCTGCACAAGCGCTGCGTCTGGGCAACCCGCTGGGGCAGATTGGGCTGTACTTCGACTTCTTAGAAGAGCAAACCAGCGTGGATGCATTGCCGCAGACCGATCAGGATGGCCAGCAAAGCTTGTTCGATGACGCTGCTGCTGTGTTGCCGCCCGCCAATCAAGAACTGGCCTCAGAACTTTCTTGGCGGCTGGCGTTTGAATACCCCTTTGCTAAGGCAGCCAAGACACCGTCAAAACTGGCCGTTTCACAACTGACGCACCCTGCAAGCAATGAATTTCGCTTCGCAAAAAAGCCTACCTTCGCGCTAGAATCGGCCTCATCGGGCAGCGAGCGCGGTACAGCTGTGCACGCCTATATGCAGTATTGTGACTACACTGCGGCGCGCAAAGATGCCGCTGCCGAACTGGTACGTCTTAAAAACGTGGGCATTCTCACCGCACGGCAGGCCGAACTGGTAGCGCTGGACAAGATCGAGCGCTTTTTTGAAAGCGGTTTAGCGCAGCGCGTTTTTGCTGCTGACGAGGTGCTGCGCGAATTCGCTTTTATGGTCAGCGCCGCCGACTGTGCTTCTACCCGTGAGCTCGTGGCTGAAAACGACGAAGCGCCGATGCTGCAGGGCATCGCCGACTGCATTTTAATTGAAAAAGATCGCGCGGTGGTTATTGATTATAAAACTGACCGCGTAAAAGATGCACAAACACTGCGCGAACGTTATGCCGGACAGTTGGGACTGTATCGCGAGATGCTGGCTTCGGCCCTGACGGTGCCGGTCACCGAATGTATCATCTGGTCGTTTGCACTCGATTGCGAGATTGTGGTTTAGTGGTAGACCCAAGCGCAAAAACTGCCGCAACAGAATGTGAACTCTTGCGGCGGCGCATAATGGGGCGAAGCTTGTCTCTATGTGCGTATACTTAAAGTTATTAATGAGGTCTAATAACCTATAAGTATATGACAAAATCCTTTTAAGTAAGTTTTTTGATTAACTGATATTCAAAGTTTGTGGTGTGAGGGGCAAAGCCCCTAGCCTTACCACTTAAAAGCGATAAGCATTTGCTCTATGTATTTGTCCAATTAATAATCAAGGGCCCGGCTATTAATGCCGGGCCCAATTCTCTGTGCGGTTTTAAGTCTTGGTTTGGCTTGGTTTGGCTAAAATGCGTTGTCGTTTTGTTTGCGGCGGCCATGCCTATTTCTGGGTTAGGCATTTGAAGCGACGGGTGACAATCTTAATAAATTCGCCCAGCGTGCCGGTCTGCTCGGCGTGCTGTGGCAGAATGACGCCAAATTGCAACAGCTCACAGCTGCCTTCAACCGGAACCGAAACAACGTTATACTTTGAGCTTTGTGCATCGAAGGCCTGTATGCCGATGGTATAAAAATTGCTGTTAGAAATCAGGTGTAACAGTGCGGAACGCCCGGCTACATAAACGATTTTAGGTGAGGAGTTGAGGTCGAACTGAAGACTTTCGGTTGCTACGTGGTAGATAAAATCCTCATACTGGTCGATATAGCGAACAAAGCCGTAGTTGCGCAGCGCGTTGAGCGTCACTTTTTCGCCACGTTTGATCAGTTCGTGCTTGCCCGAAACACAGATGTGCGGACAGAGATTCACCAGCGAAATAAAGGTCAACTCCTTTTTTCGGAACAGCTTCATCAAATCTTCACTTTGTTCGCTGGCAAAGTGGATCACCCCGACATCAGCTGCACCCGACTCAACGTCGCCGATGACATCGATGGTACTTCCTTCATTTAGCTTGTACGAAAAGCTTTCAAGGCTTTCGTGGTTTTTGCATAGCTCAATAAAGCTTTCCATCGTGTGAGAAAACTTGGTCATAGATATACTAATGGTATCGGCGTGACGTTTGGGTTTTTTGGCAATCTGCTTTAAACCTTCCATTTCTTGCATGATGGCGTTGGAATGCTTCAAAAAACGCGCGCCGGATGTCGTAAGAACCACACCCTGTTTGGTGCGTAAAAACAGCTCAAATCCAACATCATCCTCAATATCCTTGATGATATGGCTTAAATGGGGCTGCGATATGTATAAGGCCTGAGCGGCTTTATTAATGGAGCCGTATTTTGCGACTGCCACAAAATATTCTAAATGTTTAAGATTCATGTTCTGCCTCCCGATGCTTTATCATGCGATGCGACGAAACGATCCTTATTTAATTATGCATACTTTTGCACGAAAATCATCAAAAATTTTTTCCTTTTAAGATATTTTGTTAAACCTGTTGCAAAGAAAAACAAAATACAGGTGACTATTAATATACACTAAAAGGTATATCGGATATAAGGAACACGTATTGGCAAAAAAATGATCAAGCATATAAAATATGAAAGGTGGACAAACACTTTGTTATAATTATAACTTTTCTTTAAACACAAGGAGATAATTAAATGATACAGCAGGTACTCGACGAGGCAGTGGCATACGCTGCTCGCTTTACACATTTGGGCAAATCGGCGGGTTACATCCCGGAGCTGGCAAAGACAGATCCGGCGCAGCTGGGTGCATGCATCGTCACTGTGGACGGCACGCACTATCATGCGGGGGACTGGAACCAGCCCTTCACCATCCAGAGCATCTCAAAGACCATCTCGCTGATTCTCGCGCTACAAACCGCAGGGACGGACCGCGTTTTTTCAAAGGTGGGCGCAGAACCCACCGGAGATGCTTTTAACTCGATCAGCAAACTGGAGGCAAGGGAAGGCCGACCGCTAAACCCGATGATAAATGCCGGTGCCATCGCGGTGATGAGTTGCATTGCAAAAGAGGACTGCTGGCCGCAGCTTTTAGCTCTGACGCGTAAACTTTGCAGGCGCGACAGCATTGATATTGATCAGGCGGTATATCGTTCAGAAAGCGCCACCGGTATGCGCAACCGGTCTCTGGCTTATTTTATGCAAAGTGCGCATTTGATTGATGGTGACGTTGAAGCAGCGCTTGATGTTTACTTTAAAATGTGTTCGCTGCGTGTGACAACCGAAGATCTAGCCAACTACGGCATGATTCTGGCAAACGGCGGCATCGACCCTGACACCGGCGAATGCCTTGTGGAAAACGACATTCTGCGTATTGTCAAAACACTGATGGTTACTTGTGGGCTTTACGACGGCTCGGGCGAGTTTGCTGTCAATGTTGGCCTCCCGTCAAAAAGTGGCGTGGGCGGCGGTATCGTTTCGGCGGCAGAGGGCAAAATGGGCATCGGTGTCTTTGGCCCCGGCCTCGATTCAAAGGGCAACAGCATCGGTGGGTGCCGGATGCTCGAGTACATTTCCAAGCATTTGAACCTGCACTATTTTGCGGACCACCCTTTGCAAAGCGCTACTTCCAATAAGCGGTGAGCAGCCAGATATCCCACGTAAAAATACAAACTATTTTTACAAAAGGGTTGACATCTATAACGACAACTGATAATATATATCAGTACAACAAAGCAGAACATGCAATGTTCTCACCTGTGCGTGACAGATACGTACATGGTCAATAGCAACCACCGCAGCTTTAAAGCTGTTTTTGTTGTCATTGATTGGGTGTAGAACAACTGCGTTCTGCACCCACTTTTTTTTAGGTAACGGAGGTGCTTGAACATTAGCGTTAAGGAACTACTCATAAATGAGGATATCAAGGATAAAGAAGTTAGAGTGATCGGCGTAGATGGGGAACAGCTGGGCATTATGGATACCCGTGAGGCACAGCGGCTTTCTGTTGAGCAAAATCTTGATCTGGTGAAGATTGCCTCACAGGCCACGCCGCCGGTTTGCCGCATTATGGACTACGGCAAATACCGTTTCGAGCAGGCCAAAAGAGAAAAGGAAGCCCGTAAAAACCAAAAGATCATTGAAACAAAAGAAATCCGCCTTTCGCTTAATATTGATATCGGGGATTTCAACACGAAGGTTAAACAGGCGACCAAGTTCCTTGCCGAGGGCAACAAGCTGAAGGTTTCCATTCGTTTTCGTGGACGCGAAATGGCGCATCCCGAAATTGGGCACGAAGTCATGTCGCGTTTTGCGAAGGCCATTGTCGATTGCGGCAATGTGGAAAGGGCCTCCAAGCTTGAGGGACGACACATGCTGATGTTTGTAGCCCCAAAACAACCTGCGAAGTAAAATTATTTGGGAGGAAATATAAGATGCCGAAGATCAAGACCCATTCGGGCGCAAAAAAGCGTTTTAAGCTTACCAAAAACGGAAAGGTCAAGCGTGCATGCGCCAACAAGCGCCACATTCTGACCAAAAAGCCCACCAAGCGCACCCGCAGACTGCGCCAGGGCGCTATGACTGATGTGACCAACGTCAAGGCTGTCAAGCTTCTGATTCCTTATATGTAAACCACTACAACAATTACAACCCAACGGAGGTATAAAATATGGCTCGTGTTAAGGGCGCTACGATGACAAAAAAGCGCAGAAAAAAGGTATTAAAGCTTGCTAAGGGCTATTTTGGTGGCAAGAGCAGACTGTTTAAAACCGCAAAACAGGCGGTTATGAAGTCCGGCAGATATGCATACATCGGCAGAAAGCAGAAGAAGAGAAACTTCCGCCAGCTGTGGATTACCCGTATCTCGGCTGCCTGCCGCATGAATGACATGAACTACTCCACCTTCATGAACGGACTGAAAAAGGCCGGCATTGAGCTCAACCGCAAGATGCTTTCTGAGATCGCTATTGCAGATCCGGCTGCGTTCACCTCCCTTGTCGAAAAGGCAAAGGCTGCCCGTTAATCAGAACCCTAAAAACGTCCGGCTGATTATCAGACCGGACGTTTGTGCTAGGAATACATTGGATAAAATGACCATAGAGGCAGCCGGGTATATTTGACATCATAGTAAGCACGCTTTAAAATGCATCTTGAGCGGGCTTGTCTACGCGACCTTATGCGCCCGCTGTTTTTAGCGCAGATGCGCGTTTTTCGACGCTATTTTCATGGAGGCGCCATGTTGGAAATCACCTCTAAAGATAATTCTAGAATCAAAGAATTCAGAAAGCTTTGCACCAGCCGGAAGTACCGTTTGCAATCGCAACGGTTCGCTCTGGAGGGCGTAAGGCTTGTACGTGATTCTCTGCAAAGCGGTGTCGAACTACTGACGCTGATGGTGACGAATGTCGGCATGCAGCGGCTGGGCGACGATTTTGACAGGCTGGCGATCAAGGCGCGCGAAACCTTGCTGATTTCCGACCCATTGGCGGCTACCCTTGCCGAAACCGAATCGCCGCAAGGGGTGTTTGCCATCTGCGAGGGTCGGCTGTTTTTGCCGGGGCTGCCGCAAGCCGCGTCAAATGGCGCGCTGCTACTTTGCTCGCTTCAGGACCCTGGCAACGTCGGGACGATTCTGCGTTCTGCCGATGCTTTTGGTCTCTCTGCCGTTGTGATGACCGCCGACTGCCCTGATCCCGCGGCACCTAAAGTTTTGCGTGCATCGATGGGCGCCGCGCTGCGCGTAGCCATTTACTGCGCGGACAGCGCCGAGATCGCCGTAGATGCCCTGCGCCAAAGCGGCATAGCGGTTTATGCCGCTGCATTGGATAGCGAAAGTGTCCCGGTGGACGCCGTATCGCTTGAGAATGCCGCTGTCGCCATCGGCAACGAGGGTGCAGGACTGACCCCGCAGGTGCAGGCCGCCTGTACGGGACGGGTGATCCTGCCTATTTCTGAACAGAGCGAATCGCTTAATGCCGCAATGGCGGCCACTGTTTTTGCGTGGGAGCTGTCGCGCTGCGCACGAGGTGCGAAAGGAGCGTTGATCTGATGACCTATAAGCATCATGCGCGGGAATGGCTGTGGATGCAACAGACCTTCGGCATCGGGACAACCCGCGCGCACGAGGTACTGACGCGTTACGGCTCGGTGACCGAGCTGCTGGCGCTTTCAAAATCGCGCATCGTCTCAGACAGATTCTTTACCGATACCGAAAAATCCGCCCTGATAACACCTTGCTTTGCCGAGGCGGAACGGATTTTATCGGCCACCGAGGTATTCGGGGCAGCCGTGTTGACTCCCGACTCCCCCGAATACCCCGAGGGCTTTAAGCATATTCATTCGATGCCGCTGGTTTTATACGCGCTTGGCGATATTTCGTTGTTGCGCGACCATTATCTAATTTCAATGGTTGGAACGCGTTCGCCTGATGAATATGGTATTGCTGTGGCGAAAAAACTAAGCGGAGAAATTGCTTCTCTCGGCGGTGTTGTTGTCAGCGGCATGGCGCACGGCATCGATGCTGTCTGCCACCGTTCTGCGCTGGAAGCAGGCGGCAAGACCATCGCGTTTATCGCGGCAGGGCTGGATATTGACTACCCCAAGCGCAATCGCGCGCTGCGTGGTTTGGTCGAGCGTGCGCAAAACGGACTGGTGCTCACCGAATACCCGTTGGAGACGCCGGCCTTTGCCTCACATTTTCCGCTGCGCAACCGGCTGATTTCGGGCGCGTCGATGGCGACGGTTGTTATACAGAGCAAGCGAAGAAGCGGCACTATGCTCACGGCTGGGCATGCGCTCATACAAAACCGCGACCTTTATGCGGTGCCGGGCAGCATTTTTTCGCCTCTTTCCGAAGGGGGCAACTACCTGCTGTCGCAGGGGGCGGAACCGGCACTTTCGGGTGCTGACATCCTGCTGCGGTATGTTTCAATTTATGGCTATGTGCTGACGCCGCCGCCGGCACGGCAGACCTCGTTGTTTTCGGACAATGCACCAAAGTTGCCAAAGCCCCCGCGGCCGCAAAGGGCGAGATGCGGCGAAAAAAAGGACGAGGTCAAGCTGCCGGATTATCTAACCACGCAGCAGATTGCGGTGATAAACTGCCTTGAAAACGGCCCCGCGGCAATAGAAATGCTTTGCGAGGCACTCGCCCTGCCGGCGGGGACGATATTGACGCTCATTACCGGCCTCGAGATTTTTGGTTTAGTCAAAATGCTACCGGGACGAAAGGTAATGAGTTGCATATCATAAAGTAAAATTCTTTGAAAGACGAAATTGAGGAACATGTGTATGTCTAATCTGGTTATCGTAGAGTCGCCTGCCAAGGCTAAAACGATTCAAAAATATCTGGGCAAGGACTATTCGGTCATTGCCTCAATGGGGCATGTCCGTGATTTGCCCAAGTCGAAGCTTGGCGTGGATGTTGAAAATGGCTTTGAGCCGCAGTATCAGGAGATCAAGGGTAAGGAATCGCTGGTGTCAGAATTAAAAGCGGCGGCAAAAAAAGCCGACGCTGTTTATCTCGCAACTGACCCTGACCGCGAGGGCGAGGCGATTTCGTGGCACCTTGCGCAGATGCTCGGGTTACCTCTGAGCGAGAAAAACCGCGTTACCTTTAATGAAATTACCAAGACCGGCATCAAAGGCGGTATGGATACCCCGCGCGAAATCAATCAGAGCCTTGTTGACGCGCAGCAGGCGCGCCGCATCTTAGACCGAATCGTCGGTTACAAGCTTTCGCCGTTTTTGTGGAAGAAAGTGCGCCGCGGGCTTTCCGCGGGGCGTGTGCAGTCGGTGGCGGTTCGGCTGATTGTCGACCGCGAAGAGCAGATTCGCGCCTTTGTTGCCGAGGAATATTGGACGGTGGATGCCAAGCTCTCTGCCCATTCCGCTAAAAAGGGCTTTGATGTTCGGCTGGCGCTTAAAGATGGCGGAAAAATTGAACTGCACGACGAAGCCGCTGCGAATGCGGTTTTGGAGGATATCAAAAGCGCCACATGGCAAGTAACAAAGGTTAAAAAGAGCGTCCGGCGCCGTCTGCCTGCGCCGCCGTTCATTACGTCGACTCTGCAACAGGAGGCTTCGCGCAAGCTGGGCTTTCAGGCGCGCCGCACCATGAAAGTGGCCCAGGAGCTGTACGAGGGTATTGAGCTCGAGGGTCACGGCGCGGTCGGTCTGATCACCTACATGAGAACCGACTCGCTGCGCATCTCAGAAGAAGCGCAGCAGGCTGCTGAGGACTACATTAAGTCCCATTATTCCAAAGAATATCTGCCCACCACCCGCCGGGTGTATAAGACTAAGAACAACGCACAGGACGCGCACGAGGCCATTCGTCCTTCGATGCCTGAAATTACGCCCGAGGAGGCCAAAAAGAGTCTGACCGCCGAGCAGTATAAGCTTTATAAGCTCATCTGGGAGCGCTTTATCGCCAGCCAGATGGCCAACGCCATGTTGGACACCATGTCAGTGGATATTTCAGCTGCGGACTACACCTTTAAGGCGTCGGGCTATGCGATTAAATTTGACGGCTTCACCGCGCTGTATGAAGAAAGCCGTGACGAAGAAAACGAAAAATCCACTGCACTGCCGCCTCTTGCCGAAGGCGATGTGCTCGCCATGCAAAAGGTGGACGCCAACCAGCATTTCACCCAGCCGCCTGCACGCTTTTCTGAGGCGTCGCTGATTAAGGCGCTTGAAGAAAACGGCATCGGTCGTCCGTCGACCTATGCGCCGACCATTTCCACCGTCATCGACCGTGGCTATGTCGAGCGCAATGCCAAAACGTTGATTCCCACCCCGCTGGGCGAGACGGTCACGGGGCTTTTGCGCGAACAGTTTAAGCACATCGTCGACGTCAAATTTACTGCGGGGATGGAAGGTAACCTTGACCGTGTGGAAAGTGGCGAGGACGACTGGGTCAAAACCCTAGACGTGTTTTATAACGATTTTGACACCACACTGAAAACTGCCGAAAAACAGATGGAGGGCATCCGCGTCAAGGTTCCGGACGAAGAAACCGAAGAGGTTTGTGAGCTTTGCGGACGCAAGATGGTAATTAAATCCGGGCGTTTCGGCAAGTTTTTGGCTTGCCCGGGCTATCCGGAGTGCAAAAATACCAAGAAAATTGTTCAGAAGACCGGCGGCTTTTGCCCCAAGTGCGGTGGTGAGATGCTGACCAAAAAGTCCAAGAAGGGTCGCAGCTTCTTTGGGTGTGCAAACTTCCCGAACTGCGACTTTATGACCTGGGATAAGCCGCTGCCCGATAAATGCCCCAGTTGCGGCGCTTCGCTCTTTAAAAAAGCCGGCCGCAACGGCGGCATCGTCTGCCACAAGGAAGGCTGCGATTATGAGCGCGCTGCCGACAAGACGGAGAAGGCGGAATGAGTGTTGCGGTAATTGGCGCTGGGCTGGCGGGCTGCGAGGCAGCTTGGGCGTTGGCACAGCGCGGCATCGCAGTGACGCTATATGAAATGAAGCCGCAGAAATTTTCTCCGGCGCATCATAACAGCGGCTTTGCCGAGCTGGTTTGCTCAAACTCGCTTAAAGCCGCGCGGCTGGAATCGGCCGCTGGGCTGCTCAAAGCTGAGATGCGTAAAATGGGCTCGCTCATTCTCGCGTGTGCCGACCAATGTGCGGTCCCTGCGGGCGGCGCGCTGGCGGTGGACCGTGACATTTTCTCCGCGCTTGTCACCGAAAAAATTCGCGCACATCCACTGATTACGGTGATAGAAGGCGAAGTGACAAGCCTGCCGGGAACGGGCGCCGTCATCGTGGCGACGGGGCCGCTGACCTCCGACGCGCTCAGCGATGCCATCGCCCAAAAAACAGGTGCCGAGCGTCTGAGCTTTTATGACGCAGCCGCACCCATCGTTGAGTTTTCTTCAATAGATATGACCAAGGCGTTTTTTGCCGCGCGTTACGGTCGTGGCGAGGACGACTATATCAACTGCCCGATGAATAAAGTGCAGTATGAGACCTTTTTAGAAGCGCTGACAAAGGCTGAGCGCGCCGAACTGCACAGCTTTGAAAAGCTGGCGGTCTACGAAGGCTGTATGCCGGTCGAGGTGCTGGCCTCACGCGGTAAAGACGCCATCCGCTATGGCCCGATGAAGCCGGTGGGGCTCACCGACCCCGCAACCGGCCACCGCCCATGGGCGGTGGTGCAGCTTCGGGCAGAAAACCGCGAAGGCACGCTCTATAACCTCGTCGGCTTTCAGACTAACTTAAAATTTGGTGAACAAAAGCGGGTTTTCTCGCTGATTCCGGGTTTGGAGAACGCAGTTTTTGCACGCTACGGCGTCATGCATCGCAATACCTTTATCGACTCCCCCCGTCTGCTGGATATACAGCTTCGGTTGCTTGCCGAGCCGCGCCTGCGCTTCGCCGGGCAGATCACCGGCGTGGAGGGCTATATCGAATCGGCAGCCAGCGGCATCTGGGCGGGTATTTCGCTGGCAAGAGAGATTAATGGGCAGACGTTGTTTACGTTGCCCCGCGTCTCAATGCTGGGCGCGCTGCTTTGTTACATCACCGACAGCACCGTCAAGCACTTCCAGCCGATGGGCAGCAATATGGGGATTTTGCCACCGTTGGAGGAAAAAATCAGAGACAAGCAGGCGCGTTATCTCGCTTTGGCAGAGCGCTCGATGCAAGCGCTTGAAACCACGACATTTTAAGCTATCATAAGGGGAGGGCTTTGCATGAACATTGTTATCGACGGCTTTGGCGGAGATCACGCGCCGCTCGAGCCACTGCGCGGTGCGGCCGCCGCGGTTGCCGAACTGGGCGTATCGGTCACGGTGACCGGCGATGAAGCCAAACTGCACGAATGTGCCAAATCGAACAATATTTCTTTAAATAATATCACCTTTGTCCATGCGCCCACCGTCATCCCGGTGGACGAGGAGCCGACAAAGATTTTAAAAGCTTATGCCGACTGCTCGTTGGCTGTCGCGCTGGGGCTTGTCGCCCAGGGCAAGGCTGATGCGGTTGTTTCGGCGGGGTCGACCGGTGCGCTGCTAGCGGGGGCCACCTTCATCGTCAAGCGTGCCAAGGGCGTCAAGCGCCCCGCTATCGGCACGCTTGTTCCAACGGCTGGCGGCAAGTTCTATTTGCTGGTGGATGCAGGCGCTAACCACGACTGCCGCCCCGAGATGCTTTGCCAGTTTGCGGTGATGGGTACAGCCTATTACGAGAAGATCATGGGCGCTGCATCCCCTCGCGTGGGGCTCATCAATATCGGTACCGAAGAACACAAGGGCACCGAGCTGCAGCAGCAGACCTACGCGATGCTCAAAACAGCAGATGCGCTTAACTTTGTTGGCAATGTTGAGGCGCGCGATTTGCCCAATGACGGCTGCGAAGTTGCGGTGTGCGACGGTTTTACCGGCAATGTCATCTTAAAACTAACCGAGGGTTTTGCAACCTTTTTTGGCAGCGTGTTAAAAGGCATATTCATGGCGAACGTCGCCACCAAGCTCGGTGCGCTGCTTGTTTCCAAACAGATACGCGTATTCAAACGCTCGATGGATTATAAAGAATATGGCGGCGCGCCGATTCTGGGCACCGCCAAACCGGTGATCAAAGCGCATGGCAGCTCGGACGCCAAGGCATTTAAAAACGCCATACGTCAGGCGAAGTTCTGTGTCGAGCGCGACGTTTGCCAGAGCATTGAGCAGGGCGTTGCCCGTTTAAAAGGCGAGGGGAAGGAATAAACCATGGAGCAGCTCCAAAAGGTTATTGGCTATCATTTTAAAGAACTGAATTTTCTGAAAATAGCGCTCACCCATTCTTCCTACGCCAACGAGAGCCGCCATGCTTCGGCAAACAACGAGCGGCAGGAGTTTTTGGGCGATGCGGTGTTGTCGCTGATTGTCGCAGACTATATCTTCCGCCACCGCAAGGTGCCGGAGGGTGAGTTGACTAAAATCCGTGCGTCGCTGGTGTGTGAGGCAGCGCTGGCCGGTTTTGCCCAGCAGATTGAGTTGGGCAAATACCTGTTGCTGGGGCGTGGCGAAGAGCACAACGGTGGGCGCACACGTCCCTCTATTCTGGCGGACGCCTTCGAGGCGCTGATTGCCGCAATCTATCTCGACGGCGGTATGAATGCTGCGCGCGATTTTGTTTTGCCGTTTATTTCCGATGCGGTTGAGCACGCGGCGGGTACCGATCTGCACGATTACAAGACCCAGCTTCAGGAGATTATCCAAAAAAACCCTGAAGAGCGCGTGGCCTATATTTTGGTCGATGAGCGCGGACCCGATCACGACAAGTGGTTTTCGGTGCAGGTGCACTTAAACTCCAACGTCATCGGCTCGGGCGAGGGCAAAAGCAAAAAGATCGCCGAACAACAAGCGGCAAAAGAGGCGCTGTTGCTCATGGGCATCAAACTATGAGTAATAAGCACGGCAATCTCGCTGTGTTTGTGCCGCATATCGGTTGCCCGCACCGGTGCAGCTTCTGCGACCAGCGCATCATTTCGGGCGCTCAAAATGCGCCCACCCCGCAAGACGTGACGGCGCTTTGCGAATCGGCGCTGGCGCGAAATACCGGCAGAGATTTAGAGCTGGCGTTTTTCGGTGGCAGCTTTACGGCAATTGACCGCGATTATATCTGCGCGCTGCTGGAAGCGGCCGGTGCGTTTGTCGGCAAGGGGATTTGTGGCATCCGCCTTTCTACCCGTCCCGATGCGGTGGGGGAAGAAGTGCTTTCACTGCTTAAAACCTACCCTGTCACCGCGATTGAGCTTGGCGCACAGTCGATGAACGACGCGGTGCTGCTCAGGAACGAGCGGGGGCACACGGCGCAGGATGTCGTCGACGCGTCGGCACGCATCCGTCGCTTTGGGTTTGAACTGGGATTGCAAATGATGATCGGCTTAGACGGTGAAACTGAGCAGGATTCTTATGGCACCGCCCAAAAACTGATGGCTTGTTACCCCGACACGGTGCGCATCTACCCCGCATTGGTACTCAAAGGTACCGAACTAGCCAAACGGCTGGCGGTGGGGGCATACCGTCCGCTGACCCTTGAGGAGGGCATACAGCGCACCGCGCGCGTGATGGAGCTGTTTGAGAAAGAGAACTCAGACATCCGCATCATCCGCGTAGGGCTGCACCCCTCAACAGAACTGGAGCAAAAACTGGTGGCGGGGCCGTATCATCCCGCTTTCCGAGAGCTGTGCGAAAGCCGATTGATGCTCGGTCGACTACTCAAGGCGCTAGAAGGTGTCCCCACGGGCAACATTACCGTTGGTGTACATCCGCAGGACATTTCACGTATGACAGGGCAGCGCCGGTGCAACCTTATTGCGCTTGCCGAACGCGGCTATATTGCGCGGGTGATACCGGAAGAAACGGTAACCCGGCTGCGCCCGGAACTTTTATGACTGGTATTAAGATATTCCACGTTTTCAAACTTGCAGGAAGGAAGGTGCTGCTTTGCGACTGAAATCACTCGACATTCAGGGGTTTAAGTCCTTTGCCGACCGCACAACGCTTGATTTTAATGACGGCATCACTGCCGTTATCGGGCCCAACGGCTCGGGCAAAAGCAATATTGCGGATGCGGTGCGCTGGGTTTTGGGTGAGCAGTCCACCCGTACACTGCGCGGCGGCAAGATGGAGGATGTCATCTTTGGCGGCACGCAGGCGCGTAAGGCGCAGGGCGTCGCTTCGGTCACCTTAAATATTGACAATACCGACCGCGCCATGGTGGGCATGGATTGCGATGAGGTCGCCATCACCCGTAGGCTCTATCGCTCGGGCGACAGCGAGTATCGCATTAACGGCGCGCAGGTGCGTTTAAAAGATATCAACGAGCTGTTTATGGATACCGGTTTGGGGCGCGACGGCTATTCGATCATCGGACAGGGCCGCGTTGCTGAGATCGTGTCGGCACGTTCCAAAGAACGCCGCGAGATTTTTGAGGAAGCCGCTGGTATCTCGAAGTTTCGTTACCGAAAAACCGAGGCAGAACGCCGCCTGGCACTGGCCGAGGAGAACTTGTTGCGCCTGCGCGACATTCTCGCCGAGCTGGACGGGCGTTTAGCGCCTTTAAAGCAACAGTCTGAAAAGGCGCAGAAGTTTTTAGAACTGGCCGGTGAAAAAAAGCAGCTCGAAGTTTCGGTGTGGATGCACACATTGGCTCAATTGAGCACCAAGGCGGCTGTACTTGAAGACAAGCTGCTGCTGGCACAGGCTGATTTTGATGCGGCTGACAGCGCCGTCACCGGCTTTGAGCAGGAATTTGCCGAAGAGATGGAGCGGGGCCGTGCGCTGATGGTTGCGATTGAGACGCAGCGCAATGAAATCAACCGCCATACTGAACTGGCCGCGTCGTTTGAATCGCAGTCGGCGGTGCTTCAAAACGATATTAGCCACCACGAGCGGTCGATTGCCGAAATAGAAGCGCAGATTGCACAGGCTGGGCGCTCGCAGAGTGAAATTGAGGCCGGACTTGAGGCTGCGCGACAGGCGCTTTCACAGCGACAGCAGGCGTTGCAAGAGCTGGTGGCGCAGAAAGAAGCACTTCTACAGCAGCTCAATGCATTGGCGGTGGAGCAGCAAAACTGCACCACCGAGCTGAATGTGATGAGAACCCGCCGTGCGGGCGCGTTTGAGGCGATTGAGAGTGCCCGGCTCGATTCCGCCGCAGCCGCCACGCTTTTAGGCGAAAGCGCAGAGCGCATCGCAGCTATATCTCAGGCGCAAGCTGCCCGGGAGCAGGCGGTGGTCGACGCACAAAATGAGAAGCATGAGTGCGAACAGCTGCTGACGGCAATAGAAGAATCACTCGTCTCGCTGGATAATGAGGCGAAGGGTTATCTGCTAAAGCAGGGCAACCGCAGGCAGAAGGTGGAGGAGCTGGACAAGCAGCTCAATGATCTTAGGCAGAAAATAGGCGAACGCCGTTCACGCGCGCGCTTGCTTTCCGACATGGATAAGAATATGGAGGGCTTTGGCCAATCCATTAAATACATCATGAATCAGGCGCGTGCCGGGGCCGTCAAGGGGCTGCATGGGCCGGTATCGTCTCTCATTGGCGTCACCGATGAACACACCGTCGCAATTGAAACTGCGCTTGGCGGCGCGATGCAGAACATTGTCACCGACAGCGAGGAAACTGGTAAGCGAGCCATCGGGCTGTTGAAATCCGCTAAGTCGGGTCGTGCGACCTTCTTGCCGCTGACGTCGGTTCGGGGCAACCGCCTCGATCTGCGCGGCGTCGACACCATGTACGGCTTTGTTGGTCTGGCGTGTGATTTAATCCGGTATGACAAACGATATGATGGTGTGATGACCTCGCTGCTTGGGCGCGTTGTGGTGGCAGAGGATTTGGACGCCGCCGTCACCATCGCCAAAAAACACGGCTACCGTTTCCGCATTGTCACGCTCGATGGACAGGTTGTCAACGCGGGCGGTGCCATGACCGGTGGCTACACTGTCAAATCGGCGGGCATTCTGGGACGTCAGGGCGAAATTGACCGACTAAATCAGCAGTGTGAAACGCTGGAAGCGCAGGGCAAGGCTCTCGCGGAGCGGCGCGAGGCCGCAGCAGTTGAACTGGCTGCTGTCGAAGCCGAACTGGCCGCCATTGCCGCCCGGCGCAGAACCTGCGAGGAGGATAAAGTCCGCGGCACAGCCGAGCTTTCTGCCGCTGTAATCCGCTTAAAAGAGGCTGAACGTCAGGTGCGCGAAACCGCCGCCGAGCGCGAGGCGTTAACTTTACGTATCGAAGAGATGAAGCAGAAAAGCGGCAGCGCCAAGACGCTGACCGAAACGCTTTCTACCGAGTTGGAGCAGCTTCAAAGCGATATTGCCAAAGTGAGTGCGCGCAGCGCAGAACTCAACACGCAACGCGACGCACTGCTGGGCGCACAAAATGAAAACGCCACCCAAACGGCGCTGTGTGAGCGCGACATCGCCGCATCAAATGAAGAAATCAACCGCTTGACCGAGCAGGTCGGTGCAACCCGCGCATTAAGCGGCGAGAATACACAAAAAATTACGCAGTTGCGCACACAGATTGAAGAAGCCCACGCGCAGATCGAAGCGCTTTCACAAAAGCTGGAAGCTGGCCGTACACACGCGCAGCAGGCGCAGGCATTGGTGGCACAGACCATGCGAGAGCGGGAAGAAAGCGAACGCCGCTGCGCCGAACTGCGGGCTAAAGAGCGCGAAGAAAGCGCCAGACGCGACGGGCTTTACCGCGAGGTTGTCCGTCTGGGCGAACAACAAAATGCCGTTCGGGGCGAGCGCGATACCCTTGTGGCAAAGCTGTATGACGAATACGAGCTGACCCAGTCCGCCGCTGAGGACATTGCCGAACGGATTGAGGACATCGCCGCCGCGAACCGCCGACTCTCCGAACTGCGTAGTAAAATCAAGGCGCTGGGCTCGGTGAACGTCGACGCCATCGAGGAATATAAAGAAGTGTCCGCCCGCCATGGCGAACTGTCCCGACAGCTTTCCGACGTCGAGCGGTCAAAGACCGAGTTGGGCAAGCTAATCACCGAGCTCACCAGTCAGATGTGCGAGATTTTCACCGAAAAGTTCGAGGCGATCAACCGCAATTTTGGCAAGACGTTTAGAGAATTGTTCGAGGGCGGCAGCGCGTCGCTGTCTCTCACCGATCCTAACGATGTGTTGGAAAGCGGCATTGAGATAACGGTGCATCCGCCGGGCAAGCTGATTAAGAACCTGGCTGCGCTCTCGGGCGGTGAGCAGGCGTTCGTGGCAATCGCTATTTTCTTCGCTATCTTAAAGGTCAACCCCTCGCCGTTTTGTCTGATGGACGAGATTGAGGCGGCACTCGACGACGTTAATGTCTCGCGTTTTGCCGCGTACTTACGCACCCTCACCGAAAAGACGCAGTTTATCACCATCACCCACCGCCGTGGCACGATGGAGGAAGCTGATGTGCTTTATGGCGTCACAATGCAGGAGGAGGGCGTTTCAAAGCTTTTGATGCTCAATGTTTCAGAAATTGAAAAGAGCTTTAATATCAAATAATTAAAGGAGGGGTTAAAATGGGCCTTTTTTCAAATATCAGCGCAGGGTTACGAAAAATTTCTTTTACCGCGCGCATCGATGACGAATATTTCGAGGAGCTTGAAGAACAGCTCATCATGGCGGATGTCGGGGTGCAGACCTCTGAACTAATCGTCTCAAAATTGCGTGAACGCGCAAAGAAAGAACGTCTGACCGAAGCTTCCGCACTGCGTCCGGTCATTAAAGAGGTTGTCCGCGGAATTTTGGACGTCAATTGCCCGGACAACATTACCGAGTCGCCGCGCGTGTTACTGATGATCGGCGTCAACGGCGTGGGCAAGACCACAAGCATCGGAAAATTAGCTGCACGCTATACTGCCGAAGGCAAAAAAGTGCTGTTAGCCGCGGCCGATACCTTCAGAGCGGCGGCAATCGAGCAGTTGACTATCTGGGGTGAGCGCACCGGGACGCCGGTTGTCGCCCATACGCAGGGCTCCGACCCCGCCGCCGTTGTGCACGACGCGCTGCAGGCAGGCAGTGCGCGCGGTGCCGACGTGATCATCTGTGATACCGCCGGGCGGCTGCACAACAAGCAAAACCTGATGGATGAGCTTTCTAAGATTCGCCGTGTTGTCGCCAAGGAGCTGCCTGATTGCGTGCCGGAGGTGCTGTTGGTGGTGGACGCCACGACGGGGCAGAATGCGCTTTCTCAGGCGCGGCGCTTTAAAGAGGCCGCCGGCGTCAACGGCATTATTCTGACCAAGCTTGACGGCACCGCCAAGGGTGGTGTGGTTATCGCCATTGCCAACGAGGTATCCGTGCCGGTGCGGTTTGTCGGCGTGGGTGAGGGGGTTAACGACCTCTATCCCTTTGACGCCACCGAGTTTGCCGAAGCGATTTTCGGTGACGCCGATGAGTAAAACACTTGTTGCCGCCACCCACAATATAGGCAAGTTGGCCGAGTTTGCCCGCATGCTAAAACCAAAGGGTGTCGACGTCATTTCGCCCGAGAACCCCGAGCTGGTCAAAAGCATTGTCGAAGATGGCGAAACCTTCGCCGACAACGCGCTGATAAAAGCACGTGCGGTGTTCGCTGCCACCGGTCTGCCCACCATGGCGGACGATTCTGGGCTTTGCATTGATGCACTCGATGGCCGCCCCGGCGTCTATTCGGCGCGGTATTTGGGTGAGGACACGCCCTACGCGATCAAAAATGCCACTATTATCAAAGAACTTGACGGTGTGCCGGATTCCAATCGCACTGCCCGCTTTGAATGCGCTATCGCGCTGGTCACAGCGCAGGGCGAGCATGTGTTCAAAGGCACTTTTGAGGGCAAAATAGGCTATAAGCCCAGCGGTGAGAATGGTTTTGGCTACGACCCCATTTTTTACGTCGGGGACGAGAGCAGTGCAGACATGTCCAACGCCGAAAAGGACGCGGTCAGCCACCGAGGCAAAGCGCTGCGCGCTATGCTGGCAGAAATAGATAAATTGTTGTAAGAATCGCCGCTATATTAAAGTTCTGATCAATATCGACTACACAGGCTAAAAAGTCTTATTCATTTAACAGATCATATAAACAAATCGGGCACTGCCTACTTCTAAGGAGAAAACATGGAGATAACATCCAAACAGCGCGCCAAGCTCAAAGGGCTGGCGCAGAATTTAGAAACGATTGCACAGTTCGGTAAAAACGAGCTGTCACCTGAACAAATCACGATGGTTGACCAGATGCTCACCAAGCGCGAGCTGATTAAATGCGCGGTACTTGAATCGTCGCCCTACACGGCGCGTGAATTAGCCGAGCTGCTGGCGCAGGAGACAAACGCCGTGTCAGTTCAGGCGATTGGGCGACGTTTTGTTCTGTATCGCCGCAACCCAAAGGACCCGGTCATTACGCTAGACTAAGCGTATCCATCACACACGGCAAAGAGGTAGATCAGCATGAGGGTAGGCATTTTTGGTGGAACTTTTAACCCCATTCACAATGGGCATCTCTCGCTTATCGCGCATCTTATCGAAGCGCTTGCGCTCGACGAGCTGTTGCTTATTCCAACGGCGGTACCACCGCATAAGGAAAGCGACTGCGTCGTCGACGCCGAGCATCGTCTAGCGATGTGCCGCCTTGCGGTGCAGGATAATCCCAAGGTTCAGGTGAGCGACATCGAAATTATGCGCGGCGGCAAAAGCTACACCGTTGATACACTGCGCTTGCTAAGCGTTGAGCGCCCCCAGGATGAGCTGATTCTGCTGGTGGGTAGCGATATGTTTTATACGGTCGGTGAGTGGCGCTGTGCCAACGAAATTATGCGGCTGGCCAAAATTGCCGCAATCCCGCGTGAAATGGGTGAGCATGAAAAGCTGCTGGCCCAGCGCGACCGGCTCAGTGCGGCGGGCGCGCAAGCTGAGGTGGTGGAGGTTGATCCGCTCATCGTCAGTTCCAGTGATTTACGCGCGCAGATGTGCGCTTCTGAAAATCTCCCGCCGCTTGTCGAACGCTACATCGTTCAAAATGGTCTCTATGGCCGAACGCAAAAGCTGCTGGTCGATCTCGACCAGCTCACCGTATGGTTGCGGGGCATGCTTTCGCGTGAGCGGTTCATCCATTCGCTCAATGTGGCTAGCGAGGCGCTACGTCTCGCCCAGACCTGGGACGAAAACGGTGATATGGCCTATTTGGCCGGCCTTCTCCACGATTGTTGCAAAGAGCGGACGAGGGAGGAAATGTTGAATCTTCTGGCAGGTTCTGATATAATTAAAGACCCGATATTTCTGCAAAGTTTGCCTATTTGGCATGGTTTTGCGGCAGCAATTTACATTCAGCGTGAATTATCGGTGCTAAACGCCCAAATAATAGATGCGGTAAGGTATCACACCACGGGACGTGGGGAGATGACACGCATCGAGGAGATTATCTATCTGGCGGATCTGATTTCTGCCGACAGAGAGTATCCGGGTGTTGAGGCGCTCAGAGCCAAGGCTCACCGCTCCATCGAAGCCGCGATGCTGGAGTCGTTGCAATTTTCGATTAAAAAACAGCTCGAAAATGGGGCGCCCGTGCTGACTGATACCCTAAACGCCTATAACCGTTATCTGCTGCAATTGGGGCAGGAGGGTTAAGGCTCGAAAGGGAGCTGTGTCGGTTGTCGCAAAAATCCAGGGTGTTGCTTTCGGTTTTAACTTGTGTGGGGCTTTTTGCCGCTTCGGCGCTGGTCACCTCGGCACTTATTGCACAGAGAAGGCGACAGGTTTCGCCGCTTGATCTGCGGCAGAATACGACGGTCTCCCGCCAGCCGCAGCTGGTGGTGGAGCCGGAACAGGACGTGGATTATTCCGCAGAGTTGCCTGTGCAGCTGAAAAACGACGAGCGTTATGGTCTGTTGCTTTGTGGCATAGACCACACCCGATCTCTGGCGGATGTGATTATTTATGCGCAGCTTGACCTGACCAACCGACGTGTTCAGGTGCTGCAAATTCCGCGTGACCTGTTTGTCGGCACGCAATATACCACAGGCAAGATCAATTCGGTCTGCCTGAACTTTAATACCGACGACCCGGCTAAAAATATCCGGAGCATCGTATCTTCCCAGCTTGGGTTAAAGGTTGACGGCACGGCCGTCATCACGCTGGCAGGGGTGCGGGCACTGGTCGATTCGGTGGGCGGCGTTACTGTCAATTTAGAACGCGCCATCGAGTTTTTGCCCGGGAAAACGATTCCCTCCGGCTCTCAGACGCTCTCGGGCGAACAGGCCGAATGGCTGCTGCGTTATCGCAAGGGCTACGAAATGGGGGACTTGGACCGGCTCAAGGTGCAAAAGCAGTTCATGCTGGCCGCCATGCAGTCGGTCAAAAATCTTGGCAAATTTCAGGCGCTTAAAATTGCGGCCAAGAATTTTGGCCACGTTAAGACGACGATACCGTTTTCTGAGATACGTTCGCTCATCGATGTCAGTATGGGGCTGTCAACCGACAGCATCACCATACAGACGTTGCCGGTTTACGGCGTGACCTATCACGGCTATTCCGTGCTTTGCATCAACCGGTTTAAGCTTGCTGAAATGCTCAATGCGAGCGTGCGTGCAGCAAATCCGGTCGACCCGTGGGCGCTGCAACTGGCTTATCCGCCCGAAGGAAGCGAGCAGCCGCCGTCTGACGCGCCCCCGCAGGAAGAAATCGACCCGCTGTTCGATTTTAGCTGGGATTATGAAGACCCATACAGCGAATATAATGATAATGACGCCGAAGGCGTTGTAATACGCAATAATAATTGAGGAGGTTTGTTAATGACAGCATTGGACAGGGCTAAAGAGGTTGCGCAGCTGATTGACACCAAAAAAGGGGACGATGTGCGGGTACTGCACATTGGCACACTAACCAGCATCGGTGATTATTTTGTCGTTGCCACCGGCAATTCGGTCACACAGGTCAAGGCGCTGGCGGATGCGGTGGACGAAAAGCTTTCGGCGCAGGGCCTTGAGCCCAGACGCATTGAGGGTTATAACTCTGCGTCGTGGATTTTAATGGACTACAACGATGTGATCATTCACATTTTTTTGAAAGAGGCAAGAGAATTTTACTCGTTGGAACGGCTTTGGGGGGATGCACCCGAGGTTGAATGGAATGAATAATTAGAACCTGAAACTCAAGAAACCTTCGCTGCGCCTTGGTAACGGAGGTGGAAGCCGCAACGGGCATTCATACCGCCCGCAGTGATCAGCGGCTAAATGCAACATTCGGCACATAAGCCGAGCAAAGCGAAGGAAGTTTAAATAAAACGGCAGAGATGTTGATTGGAGAGTGAGTCACCTTGAAGTACGATTTTAAGTCGATCGAAAGTAAGTGGCAGCGCATCTGGGATGAGAAAAAAGCGTTTGCAGCTCTTGAAGATTATTCTAAGCCCAAATTTTACGCGTTGGTGGAGTTTCCGTACCCTTCCGCACAAGGGTTGCATGTCGGGCATCCGCGCTCGTACACCGCGCTTGACATCATCTCGAGAAAGCGCAGAATGCAGGGCTACAACGTGCTCTACCCGATGGGCTGGGACGCATTCGGCCTTCCGACCGAAAACTTTGCGATAAAAAACCACATCCACCCCGAGATTGTAACCAAGCGCAACGTGGCAAATTTTAAGGCGCAGTTAAAGGCTTTGGGGCTTTCGTTTGACTGGGACCGCGAGGTTAACACCACCGACCCCGAATACTACAAGTGGACGCAATGGATATTCCTTCAGCTCTTCAAAAAGGGTCTCGCCTATAAAAAGGAGATGGCCGTCAACTGGTGCACCTCCTGCAAGGTGGTTCTGGCTAACGAAGAGGTCGTCAACGGCAGTTGTGAGCGTTGCCACGGCGAGGTCATCCACAAGGTTAAAAGCCAGTGGATGCTTAAGATCACCGAATATGCGCAGCGACTGATCGACGATCTTGACCTTGTCGACTACATAGACAGAGTCAAGGTTTCGCAGAAAAACTGGATCGGTCGTTCCACCGGTGCCGAGGTCGACTTTAAAACAACCGCCGGCGATGTGATGACCGTTTTCACCACCCGACCCGACACACTCTTCGGTGTGACCTACATGGTCATGAGCCCCGAGCATCCCTTTCTCAAAAAGTGGGAGGGCAACATCAAAAATCTCGACGCCGTTCACACCTACCAAGAAGAAGCGGCGCATAAATCCGATTTTGAGCGCAGCGAACTGGCCAAAGACAAGACTGGCGTACGCTTAGAGGGCGTTGCGGCAATCAACCCGGTGAACAACGCCGAAATTCCGATTTTTGTCTCGGATTACGTCCTCATGAGCTACGGTACCGGCGCGATCATGGCGGTTCCGGGGCACGACACCCGCGACTGGGAGTTTGCCAAGAAGTTTGACCTTCCCATCATCGAGGTCGTCAAGGGTGGCGACGTTGAAAAAGAAGCCTTTGTCGACTGCGCCACTGGCATTATGGTCAATTCCGGCATGCTCGACGGCCTGACCGTCGACGAGGCCAAGAATAAGATTGTTGAACATCTTTCTGAGGGTGGACTAGCACACGAGAAGGTGAATTATAAGCTGCGTGACTGGGTTTTTGCCCGCCAGCGCTACTGGGGTGAGCCAATTCCGATTGTCTGCTGCCCCCACTGTGGTTATGTGCCGCTCGACGAGAGCGAACTGCCGTTGCGTCTGCCGGAGGTTCAGTCCTACGAGCCGACCGAGGACGGCGAATCGCCGTTGGCACACCTTGAGAACTGGATCAACGTCAAGTGCCCCAAGTGCGGTGCACCTGCACGCCGCGAAACCGACACCATGCCCCAGTGGGCAGGTTCGTCGTGGTATTTCCTGCGCTATATCGCGCCCCGTTGCGATACCGCCATCGCCCCTAAGGAGGCGCTGGATTATTGGATGCCGGTCGACTGGTACAACGGCGGTATGGAGCACACGACGCTACATCTGCTCTACTCCCGCTTCTGGCACAAGTTTTTGTATGATATCGGGGTTGTTTCCACGCCTGAGCCTTACGCCAAGCGCACCAGCCACGGCATGATCTTAGGCGAGGATGGCGTCAAGATGAGCAAATCGCGCGGTAATGTCGTCAACCCTGACGACATTGTCAATGCCTGCGGTGCCGACACCATGCGTATGTATGAGATGTTCATGGGTGACTTTGAAAAAGCCGCGCCGTGGAAATCTTCTTCCATCAAGGGCTGCACCCGCTTCTTAGAGCGCGTGTGGGCGCTTCAGGATGTGCTGGTTGACGGCGAAGGCTACTCGAAAAACTTTGAAGGCGCGATGCACAAGACCATCCGCAAGGTGACCGAAGATATTGAGTCGCTGGCGTTCAACACCGCCATCGCCGCAATGATGACGCTTTTAAATGAAATTTCGGATAAAAAGCAGATTACCCGTGGCGAGTACAAAACGCTGCTGCTGCTTTTGAACCCCTTTGCACCGCATATGACCGAGGAACTGTGGGAAATCTGCAACTTCGGCGGTATGCTCTACCAACAGAGCTGGCCGACCTATGACGAAGCAAAATGCATCGACGAGACCGTCGAAATTGCAATTCAGATTTCCGGCAAGCTGCGCGGACGTGTCGAAATTCCAATGAATTGTGACAACGCTGAAGCGCTTGCGGCTGCCAAAGCTGTACCCGAGGTTGCCGCCGCTATCGCAGGCAAAACTATTGTCAAAGAAATTGTTGTGCCAAACAAGCTCGTGAATATTGTCGCAAAATAGACTGCATGGGTACTTGACACTATTGTGTAGACTATTGTATAATATTCGTGTTATCCTTTAACAGGATAAATACTCCTGCCTAGGGCGTTGGGAGGGAATAGTAAATGTCAGAAATTCGTGTTAAGGACAACGAGTCGTTGGATAGTGCTCTGAGAAGATTTAAGAGACAGTGCGCAAAATCCGGAGTTCTTCAGGAAGTGCGCAAAAGAGAGCACTACGAGAAGCCCTCTGTAAAACGCAAGAAAAAGTCCGAGGCTGCAAGAAAGAGAAAATTCAAATAATAATTTGAAATTCTGCAGGGTAGGAGGGCTTCTTCCTGCTCCGCAAGTAAAAATCCCCGCCGTTTGTATAAAACGGCGGGGATTTTTATTTATCGCCAGAACTAAATAGGCGTGTATTAAAGCACTTGGTTAGAGACATCTGGACTATACTCGAGAATATCGCCGGGCTGACAGTCTAGAACACGGCAGATGGCTTCCAGCGTAGAAAATCGTATAGCTGAAATTTTTCCGGTCTTGATGTTTGAAAGATTAACATTAGAGATACCCACTGCCTGAGCCAACTCGTTTAACGACATCTTTCGGTCAGCCATCACGCGGTCCAGTCTTAAAATAATAGGCATATCTCTCCCCCTTAAAGCGTTTCATCCGATTGTTTTTGCAGCATACTGCCATAATCAAAGAAACGACATATAAAATGCTACTGTTTTGTGCTTTGATTATAGCAAAAGCAATACCATATCCCAATAAAAAAACAATTATAAACGATAAATATTTAATATAAAAGGATATAATTCAACAACTCTACCCGCCGATACATATGGGGTTTTATTAACAGATTGCAGCATTTTGCAGAATAATGGAAACTTAGTCTATTGAACAAACTAAAAACCATCAGAGACAGGAGGAACAAGATGACGCGTAAAAGAAAAAAGAAACGCTTTACTTCGTTTTTAATTATAATTACCGGCATTTTATTTTTACTGACAGCCGTCGGTAATCCGGTGGTGTTGTATAACAATCACCGACTTAAACGAGCGTTAACCTCCCTTGATGCACAGACGGTGACTTTAAATGAGGTTGTTCCGTTTAGATGGGATGTGGTCTACACCTTTGATGCCTATCTTTCAAAAGGAGAAATGGAAAAAATTATCGGTTTTAAAAGCGCTAATCTGCAAGAAATGGTAAATAGTGGCATGGTTCAGCTGGTCTTTGTCAAAGGGCGTTCCGTGGTCGGCAGCGTTTGCAGCTATGCAGATGTTTTGGGATATTATATCCAGTTTGAGCCGGGCGAAGGGTATTATTCCAAAGTCGAGTTTAACGATCACGCAGATTTTGACATCGAAAAGCGAGATGGCATTATTCGATTATATTATGCTGATGCGCCGGCCTATTAGCGCCTTGGTTAAGAACCGTTCTAAGGGTTTGCACTCAGGCATATAAAAGCGGGGAAGGGTAACACCCTTCCCCGCGCAATTATAATATGTCAGCCCTTAGGCATGGTCAAGTCATTATCGGTTAAACCGTCCTTGGCCAGCATACTTTCCAACACACTGATGTCAGACGAGATATCCAGCACATCTTTTTCAAACAGCAGGTCAAGCTGCCGCTCGAAGCCTAAAACAAGATGGTCAAGAATGCTTTCAATGTCGCGCATGGCGGCCTGCAAATTTTCTCCGCGTACGCCCTGCTCTTCAAACTGCTCGTAGGCGGTTATAATCTTGAGGGTGGTTGGCAGATAATAGCTCATAAAAACGCCGATTTTGCGTTCCTTTGCTGGGTCACGCTCGACAGCTTCCAGAATAAGCGCGGTAATTTCCTCAATTCGCCGCACCTTTTTCGAGACTGATTCGTCGGCGATGCGCTTGTTTACCATACGGATTTTCGCGAGCATATCCCGGCGCGAATCTGGTTGTGCACCATCGTTATCAGACTTGTCGGAAATAGGCTTGTCCTCAAGCGCAGTCAGATCCACGCCCTGAGCAGAAACGACGAGCAACTTGCGGGCGTGGTCGATATAACCACCAGGAAACAGCCCTTTATCGAGATGGCGCTGCAGCTCCTTGACCAGCTGTGGATAAGTTACGCCCAGCGTTGCAGCCATATCGGCTAGCTTCATAACCTTGCGTGTGCCGACTACATTGCAAAAGCGAATTTTTTTGGCCTCCTGCAAGGCCATGCTGCGGGGCACCATCAGAAAACAGCCGCCGGAGACAACCGCTAGCCCCGAAATGATGAACGCCGCCACAGTGTCTGGAACGGAACCTCCGCCGAATATACTGGCAAGTCCCAAAAACGAAGATAGGCTTCCAACGGCGATCATACCAATTCCCAACGCGCCCAATGCTGTATACCACCACGGTTTTTTAACACCGCTGATATTGGCGGCTGACTGCGTAGCGGGCCTATCCTCGGCGGTGTGCTGGGGCACAGGCTGCTGTGGGGCAGGGGGCGGCGCAGCTTTCTGACGCTGCGATGTGTTTGGCACGCCAGCGGGCGGTGTTTTAGGCTCATAAGGAACATATTCACCGTAAATTTTTCCGTCCGGCCTCTTTACACGTTTGGGCGGAATCCGTTTTTGCGGACGTTTCGATTCCGAAACAGTTTTCCAAATCAAATAGACGGCAACCGGCCACAGCCCGATCGAAAACAGCACCACGATGGCGATAATCCGCCCGACAGGCAGGTCATCGGGCTTTTTTGGATTTGGTTCAATAGGAGAATAATAGCTCATAAATGCACCACACTTTAATGTTGGTTCTAATTATATCGTATATCGTCACATACTAATATACAATCAGTTTAAGAATCAAAATGCCTGTTTAAATTCATCATCTTGATCAGGTACTAGTATAGCATGTTTGCAAAAATAAACAAACCGCAATATTTGTATTTACGACAAAAATGCTTTATAATGTTGCTATCTGCAAGGAGGCATGACATGAGCATTTTTTACCCGCATGAGCGGTATCCTACTATTCTGGACGTTTCACCCAAGACACTGGCTTTAGCCGGTTATCGCGGTGTGATTCTCGATGTTGACAATACGCTGACCACGCACGACAATCCCGTCCCGTCCGACGGCGTTTTAGCGTGGCTGGAAGAGGCGCGGGCTGCGGGATTAAAGCTTATCATCCTCTCAAACAACTCGCCGACGCGGGTCAGTCTGTTTGCAGACCTGCTTGGGCTTGAATTTGAATCGAACGGCAGAAAACCGTTGCCCACCGGTTATCGCCGGGCGCTCTCTCGGCTGGGGCTCGAACCCAGAGAAGCAGTCGCCATAGGCGACCAGATTTTCACCGACGTACTCGGCGCACGTCTAGCGGGAATTTACTGCATCTTCGTCAACCCGATAGAACCCGAGCACACCCGATTTTTCAGATTCAAGCGTTGGCTTGAACGCCCGATTCTTTCGGGCTTTGAAAGGAGAAGGCGACATTAATAACATATCAACGGCGCGCTTTGGCCCTGCGGGTAGCGCCGACAGTTTTGCTGCAATGGGCTATAAAAAGACCGAGCAGATGCCGGAGTATCTGACCAAGATGGGGCTCAACGCCTTTGAATATCAGTGTGGACGCGGTGTGCGTGTCAATTCAGGTATGGCCGAAAAATTTGCGCGGCTGGCGCAAGAGGCCAACATTGCCATTTCGTTGCATGCGCCCTATTATATATCGCTTTCGTCGGTTGAGGAGGAAAAGCGGCGCAATTCGGTGGAGTACATTTTGCAATCTGCTCGCGCGGTGAAGCTTTTGGGCGGCAACCGCATCGTTGTACATTCCGGGTCCTGCGCGAAAATGAGCCGAGAAGAGGCGCTTGCTCTGGCGTGTGAGGCGATGGGTTGGGCTATTGCGGCACTCGATGCCGAAGGGCTCTCCGATGTACGCATTTGTCCCGAGGTGATGGGCAAACTAAACCAGCTCGGTACGCTCGAGGAAGTGATGGCGCTGTGTCGTCTTGACGAGCGCATGCTACCCTGTGTCGATTTCGGACATCTGAACGCCCGCACTTTTGGGGGCTTAAAAACCTTCGACGATTTTAAAGCGGTGTTCGACACCATAGAAAACGCGTTGGGGAATGCACGCCTAAAAGAATTCCATGCACATTTTTCAAAGATAGAATATACTGAAAGCGGCGGAGAAAAACGACATCTCACTTTTGAGGATACCGTTTTCGGGCCGGACTTTGAGCCGCTTGCTGAGTTGATGGTGCAAAGGGGCTGCTATCCGACTGTAATCTGCGAATCGGCCGGCACCCAGGCTGAGGACGCCAGATGGATGCGCACATATTATGAAAAAATATTGGCTCAGGGGGCGGAAAAGTTATGATCCAACAGCGGTTACAGCGGCTGCGGCGTGAGCTGCCGGAACAGGTTGACGCGGCGCTGATTATTTCGGATGTCAACCGCCGATATTATACCGGCATGGCTTCCAGCGCGGGGACGCTGCTAGCGATGCGTGACCAAGCTGAGCTAGTTATCGACTTTAGATATATCGAAAAGGCTAAAGCGGTCGCTCAGGGCTGTACAGTGACGCTGCAGCAGCGCGAGATTTTCAAGCAGATGCGTGCAATTGTAGAAAAGCATGGCGTCAAAACCATCGCGGTGGAAACGCAGCACATGACCGTCTCGGAATTTGAAGGCTGGAAAAAGGCGCTGCCCGGGGTGACGTTCCTCTCGGGTAAGCTGCTGGACGATATCATCCTGTCGCACCGTTCGGTCAAAACCGCCGAGGAACTTGTCACCATGCGCCAGGCGCAGGCCATCACCGACCGCAGCTTCACCGAGCTTTTAAACTTTATCCGCGCGGGCAGAACCGAGCGTGAGGTGGCCAGCGAGCTGGAGTATATCATGCGCAAATTCGGTGGCGATGGTCTCGCGTTTGACACGATTGCCGTCTCGGGCAAAAACAGCTCGATGCCGCACGGCGTCCCAACAGAAAAACCAATTGAACCGGGCGACTTTCTCACGCTGGACTTTGGCGCGCTCAAGGACGGCTACTGTTCCGACATGACCCGCACTGTGGCGGTTGGGCATGTCAGCGACGAGCAGAAAAAAGTTTACGATGCAGTGCTAAAAGCGCAGAATAAGGCGTTTGAAGTCATAAAAGCCGGGGCAAGCTGTAAAATGATAGACCACACGGCGCGCAGCTTTATTGAGGATGCGGGCTACAAGGGGTGCTTTGGTCATGCGCTGGGGCATTCGCTCGGGCTTGAAATACACGAGGAGCCGCGCTTTTCGCCGATGACCGAAACGTTTGCCGCGGCGGGCAATGTGCTGAGTGTGGAACCGGGCATCTACCTAGAGGGCAAATTCGGCGTTCGCATTGAAGACGTAGTAGTCGTCACCGAGGTGGGCTTTGAAAATCTTACCCACAGTCCGAAACAGCTTATCATCTTATAAAATTTTCAAGAAACCCGTTTCAATACTTGAAAAAAGTGTCTTTTTAGGCTATTATTAGGTACATATGCAAGAGAGTTATCTCAAGGAGGAGCAGCTATATGATTTCAGCAGGTGAATTTAGAAACGGCGTAACCTTTGACATTGACGGCAATGTCTTTCAGATTATTGAATTTCAGCACGTCAAGCCGGGTAAGGGTGCCGCTTTTGTTCGCACCAAGATCCGCAACGTAATTTCCGGTTCGGTCACCGACCGCACCTTCAGCCCCAGCGAGAAATTCCCGACCGCTTTTGTCGAGCGCAAGGACATGGAGTATCTCTATAACGATGGCGGGCTTTATTATTTCATGGATTCCGAAACCTACGAGAACATCCCGATCAACGAGGACAAGCTTTCGGACAACTTTAAGTTTGTCAAGGAGAATGTTACCTGCAAGGTTCTCTCCTACAAGGGTGTAATCTTCGGCGTTGAGCCGCCTAACTTCCTTGAGTTGCAGGTCGCTCAGACCGATCCTGGCTTTAAGGGCGATACCGCTACCAATGCTTCAAAGCCCGCTACCCTTGAAACCGGTGCAGAAATTCGTGTTCCGCTCTTCATCAACGAGGGCGACATGATTCGCGTCGATACCAGAACTGGCGAATACCTCGAGCGCGCTTAATGCTTTTACAATATAAATTTTAAGGAGGATGACCGACATGACTGTTACTGAAAGAGTTGCATACCTTAAGGGTCTTACCGAGGGTCTTGATCTTGATACTTCCAGCAAGGAAGGAAAGCTGCTCAACGCGATCATCGACGTGCTTGATGACATTGCGTTTGAAGTCAGCGACCTGCAGGAGGTTGTCGGCGAACTCGGCGAACAGATCGACATGATTGACGAGGACCTTGATGGACTCGAAGAGATTGTTTATGACGACGAAGAGTACGACGATGACGACTGTGACTGCTGCCAGGACGGCGATTTGTACGAAATCGTATGCCCGAGCTGCGGCGACAGCATTTACCTCGACGAGGATATGGTAGAAGAAGGCGAGATGGATTGCCCTAATTGCGGCGAGCATCTTGAGTTCGACTTCGACGAGGATGAAGACGAAGAGGGCGAGACCGAAGGCGACGAGTAAGCCGCGCTTTTGTTTCATCTGAAAACGCACAAAAAAGCGGCTTCTCAATTTATTGAGAAGCCGCTTTTTCTCGGTGAGGGAGTGTGGTGGGTATCGGTATTAAAAGGAATGCGCAGAGTCTGAAAACGCTGCGTTTAAACTGGAAAAGCTGCCTGGATTTATTCTTTCCACCACGATGCGCCGTCTGCCGTGAGGTGACGCCCATTGGGACAGCACTTTGCCCCGAGTGCATGCAGCAGCTGCCGGAAAAGCTTTGCGCCGCCAACCGCTGCCCAGTCTGCGGAAAGCCTGTTGACAGTTGCGTCTGCCGAGAAGTACCTTTTTATTTTTCTCGCGGCGTTTCTGCTTTTTGCTATGAGTCGGATACACATTATTTAATCAATTGCCTCAAAATGCAGCCGCACAGCCCGGCGTTGGAGCAGGCCGCAAGCTTGATGGCCGAAGCCTTTGTGATTTTTGGCTTGGCTGAAGCTGGTCACTTTGATGCAGTGACCGAGGTGCCGATGAGCGCCGAAAACATAGAAAAGCGCGGGCATAATCAGGCCAGAACGCTGGCGGAAAAGCTGGCGATACGGCTGAATATAGACTATTTACCATCTCCGCTGATCTGTGACGCAAAAAAGCAGGCACAGCATACCCTTTCATTTACTCAGCGGTTTGAAAACGCGCAAAAGGGCTATCATAGGCAAACGGGGGCAACTTGTTTCGGACGCATTCTGCTCGTTGACGATGTGATGACCACCGGTGCCACACTTGACCGCTGCGCGCAGCTTTTGCGCCAATGTGGTGCCACGGAGGTCTGCTGCCTGACGGCTTCCACTACGTTGCGGCGGGGGGATATGCCGGAGTTGTTGTGAAGTGCAGTCAAAAAGACGCCGAGAACAACGCACTACCACCATAAAAAGTCAGCCGCATGAATCTCATGCGGCTTCTTTGATGAATGCATCAATAAATATATGACATAATCATAAAAAACAAGACGATAAGCGCCAGCATCATTCCGAATCCTATTGCGAGTGCCCAGATGATGTTTTCAGGCATGGCAAGCCTACTTTCCGTCAGAAGTTTAAAGTATAAAGCCGGTAATCAAGCCGGCTTGAATCATCTATTCGTCGGTTGCTGTATCGTGGGCTCATAAAGATTATTTAAAATTTTAATAATTAAAAAACCTTCAAAATCCGCATCACAATGCAGAATTTGAAGGTTTCTTTGGTGGACGCACCCGGGCTCGAACCGGGGACCTCTTGCGTGTGAAGCAAGCGCTCTGACCAGCTGAGCTATGCCTCCGAAGCTTAATAAGTATAGCATATTTAAAAAATGATGGCAAGTCCCATAATAAAAAAAGTGCAAAATTTTTCAGCATAATTTTGAGACTTTTATTGCGCATAGGCGCATTTTCTGTTATTATAAACGTTTGTAGGATATAGAAATCGTAGTAGAAGCATGGGGGATTATACCTTGTCAAAATTAGAGCATGAAATCAAGCGGCGCAGAACATTTGCGATTATCTCGCATCCTGACGCCGGTAAAACCACCCTCACAGAAAAATTTCTGCTTTATGGCGGCGCTATTCAGCTGGCCGGCTCAATTAAGGGCAAAAAGGCTGCGCGACACGCTGTTTCAGACTGGATGGAGATAGAGAAGCAGCGCGGCATCTCGGTCACTTCGTCGGTTATGCAGTTTGAATATGAGGGATATTGCATCAATATTCTCGATACCCCGGGACATCAGGATTTCTCTGAAGACACTTACCGCACCCTGATGGCAGCCGACTCAGCCGTGATGGTCATTGACGCTTCAAAGGGCGTTGAGAACCAGACTCGGAAGCTCTTTAAGGTTTGCACCATGCGCCACATTCCGATTTTCACCTTTATTAACAAGATGGACCGCGACGCCCGCAGCCCCTATGAGCTGCTTGAGCAGATCGAGGAGGAACTGGGCATCGAGACCTATCCGGTCAACTGGCCGATCGGCTCTGGGCGCGATTTTAAAGGCGTGTTCGACCGGCACCGCCGCGAGATTATTGCGTTTACTGCCAATAGTGGCGGTGCGCGTGCGGTGGATGCTACTGAGTTGGAACTTGACGATGCGCGGCTGGGCGAAATCCTCGGCGAAGAGCTGCACAGCACCTTGCAGGAGGATATTGAGCTGATCGACGGGGCAGGCGTAGAATTTGACCAGAAGCGGGTGGATTGCGGTGAGCTGACGCCGGTGTTTTTCGGTTCGGCGCTGACCAACTTCGGCGTAGAACCGTTTTTGGAGGATTTTCTGCGCATGACCAGCCCGCCTCTGTCGCGCACTGCCGACATCGGTGTTGTAGATCCTTTTGAAGATAAGTTTTCGGCCTTTGTGTTTAAAATTCAGGCCAACATGAACAAGGCGCACCGCGACCGCGTCGCATTTATGCGCATCTGCTCCGGGCGGTTTGAAAAGGGTGCCGATGTACTGCATATTCAGGCGGGGCGCAAGCTCAAGCTTTCGCAGCCGCAGCAGATGATGGCGCAGGATCGTGAAATTGTTGAAGAGGCTTTTGCGGGTGATATCATCGGCGTGTTTGACCCGGGCATCTTTTCCATCGGCGATACGGTCTGCGCCCCATCCCGGCCGGTGATCTTTGAGGGCATCCCAACTTTTGCGCCCGAGCATTTTGCGGTCATTACTCAAAAAGACACGCTCAAACGCAAGCAGTTTGTCAAGGGCATGAGCCAAATTGCGCAGGAGGGTGCCATCCAGATTTTCCAGGAGCCGGGAACCGGTATGGAGCGCGTCATTGTGGGTGTGGTCGGCGTGCTGCAGTTCGACGTGCTTGAGCACCGGCTGCTTCATGAGTATGGGGTTGAAATCCGACGCGAAAATCTACCGTACCAATATATTCGTTGGCTGACCAATAAGGAAATGGACCCCAAGAAGCTGCAACTCTCGTCCGATACCAAGCGCATACAGGATTTAAAGGGCAACAACCTGCTGCTGTTTGCCAACAGTTGGAGTGTGCAATGGGCGCTTGATCACAATAAGGGGCTTGAACTGGCGGAGTTTTCAAAAAGCTGATTCAAGTGATCATATTCATAAATCAATATGCAAAACGCGTCTTGAAGCGGAACTTCGCTTCAAGACGCGTTTTTACGTTTTAGGATAGAGAGTATGGTCTTTAAAAATATCAAATGCCGGATGATGCTACGTTTTTAAAAAAATTCAAACTAAACTACACCAACACAGGCTCGCGGTTATCAGTGGTTTGTGTCTGTCCCAGCTCATGGTCAAGACGCTCTTTAGCAACAGCCAGCATCAGCTTGATGCGGTTTTCTTGATTGACGCGGGTGGCTGAAGGATCATAGTCAATCGCGACAATGTTCGAAATATTGCCATATAATTCGCGTAGTCGGTGGATCATGCCCTTGCCGCTGATGTGGTTGGGCAGGCAGCCAAATGGCTGTGCGCAGACGATGTTGCCGTAACCGTGCTCGATCAGCTCGACCATTTCGGCGGTGAGCAGCCAGCCCTCGCCCATCTTGTTGCCATAGCCGATGATGTCCTTGACCAATGCCTTGAGATGATAATAAGGAGATGGCGCGGTGAATTGCGGATGCTTTGACAGTACGTCGAGCATGATGCGTTCCATGCGCAGTAAAAGCTTCATAAATCCGCTAACAGCCAAATATTTCATGCAGTTACCGCCGTATAGCTTATGATCCTCAAGACGGTTGTCCACTTTGAACAGCATAAAATTCAACAGGCCGGGTAACATGATCTCGCAGTCCTGCGAGGCTAAAAACTCCTCAAGATTGTTGTTGGCGAGCTTTGAATATTTGACATAGATTTCACCGACAATGCCGACCTTGACCTTGGGGGTGTGGGTGATTCGTATCTGCCCAAAATCGGTGGCAATGCGTTCAAGATTATGCTTCATTTGGGTCAGGTTTAGGCCGTTTCCAGCTTTAAACTGACGGGTCAACTCGGCAATCCACCGCTTGATCATGCCGTCGGCGCTGCCCTTGTCGTCCTCATAGGGGCGAATTTGGTTCGAAAGCAGCATGAGCATATCCCCATAGATCAAGGCGGCGATCAGCTTTCTGATCATCGGCAGCGTCACCTGAAAGCCCGGGTTTTCCTCAAGGCCCGAAAGGTTAGCCGAAATGACTGGCAAATGGCTGTACCCAGCCTTGACAAGCGCCTTGCGCAGCAGATGTATATAGTTTGACGCACGGCAACCGCCGCCGGTCTGGCTCATCATTAGCGCAGTTTTGTCCAGGTCATATTTGCCACTGTTTAATGCGTCTATCAGCTGGCCTATGACCAGCAAGGCGGGATAACAGGTGTCGTTGTGGACATATTTTAAGCCCTCTTCAACCACCTGATGGCTGCAGTTTTCAAGAATTTCGATCTTGTAACCGGCATTGCGCATCACGTTGCGAATTAACTCAAAATGAATCGGGGCCATCATGGGAACTAAAATGGTGTAGTCGCGTCGCATTTCTTTAGTAAAGATAATGCGACTGGGTTGTTGCGATTGGGGTTCATGCATGGCAGCTACCTCCTGCTGCAGTTTGTACATTTTTTTGATCGACCGCGGCAAACAGGCTGCGCAGTCTTATTTTAACAGCACCCAAATTGGTTATTTCGTCGATTTTTATCTGAGTATAAAGCCTCCCCTCGTCCTCTAGCAGAGAACGCACTTCATCTGTTGTGATGGCGTCGATGCCACAGCCAAACGAAACCAGCTGCACAAGGTGCATGTCGGGTTGATCTTTGATATATCGGGCGGCGGCATAAAGCCTCGAGTGATAGGTCCACTGGTTTAAGACATTGACCGGGAATTTTGGCACACGGTCGCTGATGACATCCTCCGAAATAACCCCGACCCCAAAGCTGGTGATAAGATTGTCGATACCGTGGTTGATTTCCGGGTCGATATGATATGGTCTGCCCGCCAGCACAATAATGGGGCTACCGTTTGCGCGGGCCTCTTGGATGATGGCTTCGCCGCGTTCGCGGATGCGTGCAAGATAAACATCCTGTTCAGCGTAAGCGGCTTTTGCAGCATTTTGCACCTCAGACAGCGTGATATTATCGTCGGGGAAATAATCGGTCAGTATTTTGTGCATTTTCTTCGGGAACTCATATGGTCGGTGAATGCCGACGTAATCCTTAATAAAGGTGGCGCTGCGCAGGTCGGGCATGTTCGCACCGATGACCTCGGGGTAATAGGCCACAACCGGGCAGTTATAGTGGTTATCCCCCAAATTTTCGTCGAGATTGTAGCTCATACAGGGGTAAAATACGGTTTTAATTCCGTTATCAATCAGTGTTTGCACATGCCCGTGCATCAGTTTGGCGGGAAAGCAAACGGTATCCGACGGAATGGTGCTCTGTCCGAGCAGATAGATCTCACGGTCGGAGAGCGGCGAGGTCACGATTGAAAAGTCAAGCTGTGAGAAAAACGCGTGCCAAAATGGCAGCAGCTCAAACATATTGAGCCCCATTGGAATACCGATTACACCACGTTTAGCCTGTGGATTAGGTCCGTAGGCTTTTAATAGCTCGAGCTTATAATTGTAGATGTTCAGCGCATTAAAATTGTGGCGGTTGGTCACGGGGCGTTCGCACCGGTTGCCGCTGATGTATTTGCGTCCGCCAAAGAAAGTGTTGATGGTCAGATGGCAATGGTTTTCGCATAGGCCGCAGTTTATGTCCTTGATATTGTGGATAAAACTTTCCAGCTGTGCCAGCGTGGCAATACTGCTTTGACTCTTGGGGTGCGATTGGGCATAAAGCGCAGCGCCGTAGGCGCCCATCAACCCGGCAATGGTCGGGCGAACCGCTTCAAGCTTCATTTCCTGCTCAAAAGCGCGTAGCACAGCATCATTTAAAAAGGTGCCGCCTTGAACAACGACGTGCCGCCCAAGTTCCTCGGGCGAGGAGGCACGGATAACCTTATATAGAGCATTTTTGACAACGCTAATCGAAAGACCTGCCGAGATGTTCTGGATGGAAGCGCCGTCCTTCTGTGCCTGTTTGACCGAGGAATTCATAAACACGGTGCAGCGGCTGCCCAGATCGACGGGGCGGTCAGCAAACAGGCCAAGTCTGGCAAAATCCTCAACGTTGTAGCCTAAGGCGTTCGCAAAGGTCTGCAAAAATGAGCCGCAGCCCGAGGAGCAGGCCTCATTTAAAAAGATGCTATCAATAATGCCGTTTTCAATTTTAAAGCATTTAATGTCTTGACCGCCGATATCAATAATGAATTCAACATCCGGCAAAAAATGTTGCGCCGCCGCAAGATGTGCAGCGGTTTCAACGATGCCGTAATCTAGCGAAAATGCATTTTTAATAAAATCCTCACCGTATCCGGTGGCTGTGGCACCCGCAATGGCGATGCGGGGATATCGAGTATAGAAATCGATTAGAAATTCACGCACAACCGGAACGGGGTTACCCTTGTTGGGTTGATAAACACTGGACAAAAGACAACCCTCGTCATCGATAACCGCCAGCTTGATCGTTGTGGAGCCGGCATCAACGCCAAGAAAAGCCCTGCCGGTGTAAGCGGCGGGGTCGGCTTCCTCAATGGTGCATCGGCTGTGGCGCGCACAAAAATCACTGTATTGCCGATCGTTCTCAAATAACGGTTCAATAAAATGATACTGCCCCGTATGTGATAGATTGCCCAGCAGATGTAACGCCTTTTGCGGTTCGATAGCTCGGTCGGCACAAAGCGCCGCGCCAATCGCGACATAATAAAGAGAGTTCTCAGGGCAGAGGCCAGTAACCTTTAAAGTGCTGTCAAAGCTTTTTCTCAGTTCGGATAAAAAGGTGAGCGGGCCGCCTAAGTAGATGACGTTACCGGTGATGGGGCGACCCTGTGCCAGCCCCGCGACGGTCTGGTTGACAACTGCCGAAAAAATGGAGGCAGCGATATCATCATGGTTTGCGCCTTGATTGAGTAGCGGCTGAATATCGGACTTGGCAAACACGCCGCAGCGCGAAGCGATGGTATACAGGCGCTGGGCACGCGCGGCATAATCATTCATCTGCTGTGGTGTAATATCCAATAAAGTCGCCATCTGATCAATAAATGCCCCGGTGCCGCCGGCACAGGAGCCATTCATGCGCACCTCTAGCCCATTCTTCAGGAATAGAATTTTAGCGTCCTCGCCGCCCAGCTCAATAGCCGCATCGGTTTCGGGCAGACGGTTGCGCAGGGCAACACGGGTCGCGAAAACTTCTTGCACAAAGGGAATGCCGCATTTTTCGGCCAGTCCCATGCCCGCAGAGCCCGAAATTGCTAGCACGAGACCGTCTTGTAGAGCAAAATTTTGGCGGACTATGTTGATGAGCTCGGTTGTTTTTTCTGCAATTTGCGAATAATGGCGCTCATACGAATGATAGACAATATTGTCATTCGTATCGAGCACCACACACTTTATAGTCGTAGAACCTATATCAATACCAATTTTCACTTGTTTCACCCACACATTGTGTTATGCTGAAAGATTAAAGCATCAAAGCTGTCAAATTAGGGATTAGTCACGAGTTGCCTTTGAAGTATCTATAGCATAGAAGCTTTGTGTCAGGATGTCAATATCTATAAAACTGATACATATTTAATGGGAAAACGTGTGACGTTTCTTTTTAGGACCTATTGCGGCAATACACTGAACAAGATATGAACGGAAAGTGTAAAGGCGCACAAAGGCCTTGGCAGCATGCCAAATATGGCGGAAACCCTGTGAAAAAGGCGGTTTGTGCAGGAAATTATGCACAATGACGAAATAATGCACTTATTTCTGTGAATATGAAATTTGAGGACTACAACTGTACTTGCGTAACGAACAAGTGAATTTTAATAATGAAGGAAATTGCATATCGGTTGCAAAAAAACGAACGAAATAAAGCGGAATTTTAATCTGATACAGAAATATGAAGCTAAAAATGAAGGGAGGGTCAAGTAATTTAACATATTAATGCATTAAAATTTTTTACACAAAAAGGCAAAAAATGGGCTTAATGGTTATTAATTATAGTAAAATATACATTTTAATGAATATTGCAAAAAACTATAAAAAGCTTTTATAATAAAGGAAATAAACAAATACTCAAAAACAATAATACAGAAAATATACATAAAAGCTAAATATATTGTAATTTTATTCATTTTGTTCATGATTTAGCCCAAAAAACTTGCCAATTATTTACCCCTGTGCTATACTGTAAACACTAATGGCGGTTGACATTTTTTTATCTAAAATCAAAACCGCACATAATGCAAGTTGAATGGGAGGAAATTTCATGAAAAAGTATTTGGCAATTTCCATGGCGCTGGCACTTGTGCTGGTGCTCGCAGCCTGCGGCGGCACATCTTCTGCTCCGGCTTCGTCGGCTGCTCCGGCACCGTCGTCCGCAGCACCCGCACCGTCTGAAGCACCCGCAGGGCCGACGATTGATGGTGACTTCATCATGGCTACCGGCGGCACTTCCGGCACCTATTACGCTTTTGGCGGCGTCATCTGCCAGGTAATCAACGGTGCAACCGGCTCGAACATCACCGCGAACTCCACCGGCGCTTCTGTTGAGAATATCCGCCTGCTCGAGTCCGGCGATGTTGATTTCGGCATCGTTCAGACCGACATCATGGCCTATGCCGTTGGCGGCACCACACTTGAGACTTTTGATGGACAGCCTGTCAACAATGTTAAGGCAGTCGCATCCCTCTATCCTGAGGTTGTTCACTGCGTGACCACCAATATGGACATCAACACCATTGCCGACCTCAAGGGCAAGGTTGTCTCGATGGGCGCTCCCGGTTCGGGCACTCGTGCAAACGCTGAGCAGTTCCTCGAGGCCTATGGTCTGACTGCTGCCGACGTTCAGGTTCGTGACCTCTCCTTTGCAGAGTCCGGCAGTGCGCTTCAGGATGGCACCATCGACGCAGCGTTCGTCGTAGCTGGCGCCCCTAACAGTGCGATCACCGAGCTTTCTGTTTCCAAGCCCGTCAAGATCGTTTCTATCGGCGATGCTGAGCGTGCCGCCATGATCGAGAAATATCCTTTCTATGCCGACTACACTGTTGGCAAGGACGTTTATAAGACCGAAGCCGATGCGACCACCCTTGCTATCAAGGCTGTTCTCATTTGCCGTGCTGAGCTGTCCGATGACGACGTTTACGCTTTCACCAAGGCGCTGTTTGAGAATCAGGCCGATCTGGCTAGCGCACACGCCAAGGGCACTGAGCTTTCTAGTGAATCCGCTATGATCGGCATCGTTCCCGGAAATGTACACCCCGGCGCCGCGAAATACTACACTGAGATTGGCGTTAAGGTTCCGTAAGGAAAACCTAATCCAGATATAATCTTGGATATTAAAAAGTATGTACGCGGGCGGGCGAGAGCCATCTCGTCCGCCTGCGTTCTTCTTAGCGTCATTATCTTGTTATTGTTGTTGCCCTTACTCCCGCCCAGTCTTGTGGTATCTTCTGAAGGAAAAGTCCGTTATGAGAAGATTATCACATCTACCGAGTGTGAAGTAGGATTCAGGCATTCGGTCAACAAAGGGTTGATTCGCGAGGTGTACCGCCTAGATCCTAAAAACAAGCTGATCACGTTGGAGGAAGGTTATTTTCAAAGCTATGGTGCAGGTATGATAGATACCATTTATGAAACTGCCGATATGAATTTTCGGCAGGAGGGTGATTTTTACATTTTGGATTTTAAACCGGAGTGGAAAGCATCTATCGGATATATAGGGGGGAATATCGCCGGTCATATATTTAAATACGGCGATGATACAGTTGAGATCGGGAAATTATACCCGAAACAGCCGTTTTCAATTTCGATATCACGTCGCAGCGTTTTAAAAAGGCTGCTGCGGCTTACCTAAACGTCGATTCCTTGCACAAATAATAATGTATACAATCAATCGATCTTCGACCGCACAGGTCGGAAAGGGTGAAAAAACTTGCTTTTCAAAAAGAAAGTAAAACCGGAGGATATTGATTTATCAACTCTGGATAGAGAAAGCGCTTATAGAACTTTTACGGGGTGGCAGAATACTGTTATCACCATCATCCTCATCTGCTTTACCACGTTTCAGCTTTATGCTTCGATTTTTCAGCGCGTGCCTCAGCAGCAGGTTCGGTACATACATCTTGGCTTTGCGATCGCATTAGCCTATTGGCTCTATCCAGCATCTATCAAATTTAGTCGCACTAAGCTTAATGTTTTCGATCTGCTTTTTGGTTCAGCGTTTGTCGGCGTTGTTGCCTATTGCGTTTTTAATTACGCCGAGCTTTTAAAGCGTGCCGGTCGTTTTAACGATACGGACATGTATGTCGGTGTTATAGCTATCATTTTGATTATTGAAGCTTGTCGACGTGTTGTTGGCGTACCGATTGTTATAATTGCGACGCTCTTTATTTTCTATGCCCGCTTTGGTGCTTATATGCCAGGCTTTTTGCGCCATCGCGGCTACACCTCGAAGCGCATTGTTACCCATCTGTTCTACACAACCGAGGGTATTATCGGTACCCCTATCGGCGCCTGTTCAACTTTTATTTTCCTATTCATCATGTTTGGTGCATTCCTCGAAAAGACCGGCATCGGCCAGTTCTTTATCGATATCGCCAATGCGCTGGCCGGTTGGGCGGCCGGTGGACCTGCAAAGGTTGCAGTTTTGTCCTCCGCGCTGCAAGGTACGGTTTCGGGCTCTTCGGTTGCTAATACCGTTTCTACCGGCTCATTCACCATTCCTCTAATGAAGTCGTTAGGTTATAAGCCTGAATTTGCGGCGGCGGTTGAGGCTGCGGCTTCCACTGGCGGTCAGATCATGCCTCCCATCATGGGCGCGGCGGCCTTCCTGATTTCCGAGGCTGTCGGTATCAACTATCTTGAAGTTGCAAAAGCGGCTGTGGTTCCTGCTGTCTTATACTTTTCCGGCATCTGGATCATGGTACACTTTGAAGCCAAGCGTCTGGGCTTAAAGGGCATTCCGCGTGAGCAACTACCTAAGGCCGGCGCTTTGATGAAGGAGCGCGGACACCTGATTATTCCGTTGGTTTCTATCATCGTGCTGCTGGTTATGGGCTTCACCACCACTCGTGCTGCGCTGTTCGGCACGCTGGCTTGCATTATTGTTCCTTTCCTGCGCAAGAACACCTGGGTTCCTATTAAGGATGTTGCGTCGGCTTACCCGAATGCGGCGCGCAATATTATTTCCGTTGCCTGCGCCTGCGGTGTTGCCGGTATCATTGTTGGCGTTGTTACGCTGACCGGATTGGGCCTGAAGCTGGGTGAAAGCCTTGTTTCGCTCACAGGCGGCAACCTCTTCCTAACCCTGTTCTTCGCGATGATAACTTCCATTGTCTTGGGCATGGGCGTTCCCACCACCGCAAACTATCTGATCACTTCGACGATTGCTGCGCCGATTTTGGTTAAGCTGGGTGTTCCGGTCTTTACCGCACACATGTTCTGCTTCTATTTCGGCATCGTGGCGGATATCACGCCTCCCGTTGCGCTGGCGGCCTATGCCGGTTCGGCTATTGCCAAGAGCGATCCTTTCAAGACGGGCGTCAACGCCTCCAAGCTGGCTATTGCGGCCTTCCTTGTACCGTATCTGTTTGTATTCAATCCGAACATGATCTTGATTGGCGCAACACCACTAAACATGGTTCAGATTGTTGTCACTTCGCTGATTGGCATGTTGGGTATCGGTACTGGCCTTACCGGTTACTTCCTGACTGATGCACGTTGGTATGAGCGTATTGTGCTTGTCGCTGGCGGTTTAGGTATGCTTATTCCGGGCGGCATCACCGACATTGTTGGATTTGCTGCATTGGCTACTATCGCTTTCTTGCAGCATTCGCGTGTTAAAAAAGCCGCTATCGTCTAAAGTTATTAAAACTTAAAACTGAAACGGTGCGGTCGTTAAGACCGCACCGTTTTAAAAAGCACGAGGCCGCGTATTTTAACGCGGCCTCGTGCCAGCTAAGCAAAAGCAAATGATTTGACAAATGAAAAAGCCAATATCGGGTTGCTGGGGCAACCCTTGAGAGAGCTTTCCCATAAGAACCTATTGCAGCAGCGTTTCACAGCCTTTAGAGCATCGGTTTAATGAAGCTAAACCTTTGAAGCACTTGAACTTATAAACGTCACCTTATTTAAATTTAAGCCGGTCACTGTGCTATCCCAAAAGGCTCAGCGTGGATTTTCAGGACATGGGGCGGTGAAGGCGTAGCTTGCGGGCGTAGATCAGCCGCATCAACGAAGAGACTGCGACTATGCCAAGCGTCAACGCGCCGGTGATGGTCAGCGCATGCAGCCCGACCGAAAGGAACAGCTCGTTTTTACCGTTGAGCGCATGAAGCATCGCCTCATAAATCAGACCGCCCGGTACCAGCGGAATTAGCGCGGGAACCAGATAGATGGTCACAGGCGCGCGCTGGACGCGTGCCATTACCTCGGCATACAGGGTTATGGCTGCGCTCGCCATGCAGTATTGTGCTAAATCGCCGCCCGACTCAGCCAAGAGAAAAAAGAGCCAACCAATGCCGCCGCCGATAGCGGCTGTCCACAGCTTGAGGCCCCGCAGATTAAAGAAGATGCCAAAGCCTAAAGCGGCCAGAGAAGCACATAATATACTCATTTTTATCACCCCACAAAGCCGCGCCAGACGGCGAGAGAGCACATGACACCGATGGCGATGCCGGCGGCAATGACGGTGGCCTCGGTGCCCTTCATCACCCCGGTGACCAAATCACCGGCAATAAGGTCGCGCATCGAATTGGTCATGGCCAGTCCTGGCACTAAAAGCATCAACGTACTGATGGTGACGACGGCGCTGTTTAAGGTGGGCCAAAGCTGTGCTGCAACGGTGGCCGAAAGCGCAGACACGGCCCCGCCGATAATGTTGTTAAGCAGCAGCCCACCGCCCAGCTTTTCCATCACCGCGCCCACCCAGCGCACCAGAATCCCGGCGGCTGTTGCAATAACTGCCTCAGGCAGGCCCCCGCCAAACAAGATGGCAAAGGCACCGGAACTTAAACCCGCTGCCAACAGTTGCTGCGGCAGGGTGTAAGCCGGACGCTGAGCAATAACCGACAATGCCTGAATAATTTCCTGTTCTTCGGGCGTCTCGGTACAAATACGCCTGGCCAGCGCATTAAGCGCGTCGACGCGGTCAAGATTAATATCACGGTAGTATACACGCCGGGTTTTAGTAAAGGTCTTGCCGCCCTGATCGGTGATGGTTACCACCAGACTGGCGGGTATGGCAAATACATCCGCTTGCGCACCATAAGCCGTGGCTATACGGCAGATAGTATCTTCAACGCGATGTATTTCGGCGCCGTGCGTCAACAGCAAAAAACCTATTTCTGAGGCCATGTCGTTTAGTCGTCTAATATTCATAAGCACCCCCAAAGGATGTTATAATGTACGATGAAAAGGGGAAATAATTTCCCGCAAAATGACCGTAGCGCTGTCTACCATTTTAAGATAGAGCAGTATTTTGGTCTAATTATAACGCGAAGATGGCAAAAACGCCAGTGCGAAGTTGATATTTGATAAAAAAATGGATAGACTCAATAAAAAACTGCAAGAATCGCTGCATAAAAACTTCTCATACAGAAATCTCTTTTTAATAACTTAGTTTGTTTCGACAGTATTAGAAACAATCTGCCGATTATTATTAGACAATATAATCACAATGCAAAAATGCCATTATAATACTGCAATTTTTCCGTCAAGGCACTATACAACCTTGAAAAGATGAGGTATAATCATAACCAATATAAGGGGAGAAGAGGTGCGCAAAGATGCAAAGAACAGAAATTAGAACTCTTTTTTTAAACCCGCAGCAATTTGAAAATCAAACGATAACGGTCTGTGGGTGGGTCAAAACGCTGCGTCACTCAGGCGCAATCGCCTTTGTCGAGCTTTCTGACGGCGGTAGTTTTAAGTCGCTTCAAGCGGTTGCGGCCGAGGATGAACTGGCGAATTTTGATGAACTGATTCATCAAAATGTAGGCGCTGCGCTCGTTATAACCGGTACACTGTTGCTGACGCCCGGCGCCAAGCAACCCTTTGAGCTACGCGCGAAGACTGTCACGGTCGAAGGGGCTTCTGCACCGGAATATCCGCTTCAGAAAAAGCGGCACACCCTTGAATATCTGCGTACCGTCGCGCATCTGCGCCCCCGCACGAATACGCTTTCTGCGGTGTACCGCGTTCGTAGCGTGGCGTCGTTTGCTATCCACCGCTTTTTTCAGGATCACGGCTTTATTTATTCACACAGCCCGATCATCACCGGTAGCGACTGTGAGGGGGCGGGTGAGATGTTCCATGTCACCACGTTGGATATACAAAATCCGCCAAGAACCGAGGATGGCACAGTTGATTATTCGCAGGACTTTTTTGGAAAGCCTACAAGTCTGACTGTATCGGGACAGCTTGAGGCAGAGGCTATGGCCATGGCCTTTGGCAAGGTGTACACCTTCGGCCCGACCTTTAGAGCAGAGCGTTCTTTCACGGCACGTCACGCTTCGGAATTTTGGATGATCGAGCCGGAGATCGCTTTTGCCGACCTCGAGGATAATATGCAGCTTGCCCGCGATATGATTAAGGCGGTACTTGCAGAGGTGCTAGAAAAGTGCCCTGACGAGATGAAGTTCTTCAATGATTTTTACGATAAGAATCTGCTTTCACGGCTCAATGCCATTATCACCTCGGACTTTGCGCAGGTCACCTACACCGAGGCGATCGGCATTCTCGAGGCGGTTAAAGATAAGTTTGAATATCCGGTGTTTTGGGGCTGCGATCTGCAGACCGAGCATGAGCGATATTTGGCAGAGCAACATTTTGGCCGCCCGACCTTTGTCACCGATTATCCCAAGGAGATCAAGGCGTTTTATATGCGCATGAACGACGACGGCAAAACCGTTGCCGCTATGGATTTATTAGTGCCCGGCGTCGGCGAGATTATCGGTGGTAGCCAGCGCGAAGAGCGTTTGGATGTTCTTCTTGCCCGTATGGCAGAATGTGGCCTTCCTACCGAAGATTATGAATGGTACCTTGACCTGCGGCGTTTTGGATCGAATCGGCACGCCGGCTTTGGCCTTGGATTTGAGCGCCTGATCATGTATATCACCGCCATTAGCAATATCCGCGATGTGCTGCCGTTCCCGAGAACGCCGGGCAGTGCAGAGTTTTAATCTGGAACAGGCGGGAGCAGCCCAACGTCCCGGTGCTGACCTCGTTTGAATATAAAAATGTATCCTGCAATTAACGCACATATAATTTGTTTGCTAACAAGGAGGAAAATGTTATGAAGGCTTACCAGCAAATGAACAGGGAAGAGCTTCTCGCCGAGAAGGCCCAAATGGAGGCGGCGCTGGCCGACTACAAGGCAAAGGGATTAAAGCTGAATATGGCGCGCGGAAAGCCGGGCGCAGAACAGCTTGATCTGAGCATGTCAATGCTTGATATTCTCAATTCCAAGAGCAACTGCAAGACCGAGAGTGGAGTCGATTGTCGAAATTATGGTGAGCTTTCAGGCATAGACGAAGCTAAAAAGCTTTTTGGCACATTTATGGGTGTTTCGCCGGAAGAAACGATCGTTGTCGGATCTTCGTCACTGACCTTTATGTATGACTGCATGGCGCGCGCGATGCTCAAAGGCACTGTTGATTCCGACAAGCCCTGGTGCAAATACGACAAGGTCAAATTCCTATGCCCTGTGCCAGGCTACGATCGTCATTTTACCATCTGCGAATTTCTCGGCATTGAGATGATCAATATCCCGCTGACCGAGTGGGGCCCCGACATGGATCTGGTCGATAAGCTCATTGCCGAGGACGACAGCATCAAGGGCATGTGGTGTGTACCGAAGTATACCAATCCGCTTGGTGGCACCTATTCAGATGAGGCGGTCAAGCGTATCGCTGCGATGAAGCCCAAGGCCAAGGATTTCAGAATTTTCTGGGATAACGCCTATGCGCTGCACTATGTCTATGAGGACACCAAGCTGCTCAACATTCTTGAGGAATGCAAAAAAGCTGGTAACCCCAACATGGTGTATATGTTTGGGTCCACATCCAAAATCACCTTCCCGGGCGCGGGCGTAGCATTCATGGGCGCCTCCAAAGAGAACGTCGACTTCACCTTAAAGCAGCTTAACGCGCAGGCGATCAGCTGGGATAAGATGAACATGCTGCGGCATGTCCGCTTCTTTAAGGATATTGACGGCATCCGCGCTACTATGGATAAGCATGCGGCCATTCTACGCCCGAAGTTTGACGCGGTGCTCAGTGCATTGCAGGCAGAGCTGGGCGGGAGAGGCGTTGGCGAATGGGTCAAACCGACAGGCGGTTACTTTGTCACCTATATGGCGCCCAAGGGCTGCGCCAAGCGCATTGTTGCGCTCTGTAAGGATACCGGCGTGGTGCTAACCAATGCGGGTGCTACCCACCCCTATGGCAAGGACCCTGACGACAGCTACATCCGCATTGCGCCTAGCTTCCCAACTCCCGCGGAACTGTCGCTTGCGATGGAGATTTTCTGTGCCAGCGCGCGCTTAGCCACTATCGAAAAGCTGCTTGGATAAAACAAAATGTTTTCTATTGCCCCCGCTGCCAAAAGCGGGGGCGCTGCTTTTATTTAAGACTTACTGAAATTACTGCGACTTTAACCCGCGGGTGCGAGTCCACCTTATAATGCGAGAAAAATGACCTCGCCAGACACCAACAGGCTGTTTTTTTATAACAAAGCGCGAAAAAATACCGCGAAGGCCTTTTAAATAGTGCGCAAATTTTGTATGATAGCCATATTGCGGATTTTTTGTAAATTTTTATTACAGTATTTACGGAGGTTTGTTTAAATGGATATAAAAGCAATGTCCCTCAGCGAATTCACCCAAAGAACGGCCAGCAAAGCATCGGTACCCGGCGGCGGAAGTGTCGCGGCACTGGCTGGCGCAATTGCGGCGGCACTTTCGGGCATGGTGGCCTCACTGACAATTGATAAAAAGGGCTATGAACAACACCGGCCCGAGATGCTCAACCTCTTTGAAAGGGCGGAGGTGCTTCGTGCGCGCCTGCTCGATGATATTGAGCGTGACTGTACCTCATTTGATGCTTATATCGCAGCGCTGGCGCTACCCAAGGAGACCGATCAGCAGAAGGAAGCGCGCAGCGCGGCGCTGCAGCAGGCGCTAAAAGTCGCTTCTGCCGTGCCACTGGAGGTTGCGCAGACTGCACTGGAGATCATGCCGTTGGCGAAGCTTGCGGTACAATACGGTAACACCAATGCTGTATCAGACGGCGTTATATCGGCTATGATGGCGCGGACAGCTATTTTAGCGGCACTTTGTAACGTCAAAATCAATCTTGGCTCCATTAAGGATGCTGACTATGTCGCCAAAACTGCGCAACATGTCCAAAAGCTTGAGCAGGTCGCTATCCAGATGGAAAAGGATATTTTAGCCGCAACCTCATTTTAAGCGTTTGCAATGTGGCGCGCGTATTATAACCTATGTTAAACGCGGATGATGCGAAGAGTTCCCTGACAAAAAAATACAAATAGGATAATAAAGCTCACATTATAGTAACTGTAATAAAACTTGCGCCATATTTTACTATTATTTATAAAGCCCCCATTGCCAGGCAACATAAGCCGGGCATGGAGGCTTTCTTGTAGCGCTGTTGATCAGTGTAGGATCACCAGCGCGAGCCAAGCCTCAAACGTGCTTCGGGCTTGGCTCGCTAAATATGATGTTCGGCACATTTTACCTGCTGTGCTTAATGTTAATTGTGATGGCCTAAAATCGCTTCTAAGTCTTGTTCAGGCGTTGAAATAGGCTTTATATCAAACTTATCAACTAGCACCTGCATGATATTCGGCGTAATGAATGCGGGCAATGTTGGGCCTAGGCGAATGTCCTTTATTCCCAAGGACAAGAGGACTAAAAGTATGCCGACTGCTTTTTGCTCATACCAAGAAAGCACTAGCGAAAGAGGCAGATCATTAACGCCACAATTAAATGCTTCGGCCAGGGAGACGGCAACCTTAATAGCCGAATAAGAATCACTGCATTGACCGCAGTCCAACACCCTTGGGAAACCTGCTACCGTTCCTAAATCCAGTTTATTGAAGCGGAACTTGCCGCAAGCCAAAGTCAAAATAATCGTATCTTTAGGCGTCTTTTCTGCAAACTCCGTGTAGTAGTTTCTGCCGGGTCTGGCACCGTCGCAGCCTCCGATTAAAAAGAAGTGTTTTATTTTACCGCTTTTAACTGCTTCAACAATTTCACTTGCATGGCTCAAAATAGCGTTATGTGCAAAGCCAATTGTAATTCTTTTTTCAGGTTCGTCTTGCTGCCAGCCGCCTAGTTCCAATGCTTTTTCAATCACAGAAGAAAAATCTTTCTTGCCGTTATTTTCTTCAATGTGCGGACAATCAGGCATTCCCACGATGCTTGTGGTGAACAGCCTATCCTTATAGCTGTCCCTCGGTTTTTGCACACAGTTGGTGGTCATCAATATGCAGCCGGGAATCCCGTCGAATTCTTCTTGCTGCTTCTGCCACGCTCCGCCAAAATTGCCAATCAAGTGTTTATATTTTTTTAGCCCGGGATACGCATTAGCAGGGAGCATTTCGCAGTGGGTATAGATATTTATGCCTTTGCCTTCTGTTTGCTCTAACAAGTCTTTTAAATCTTTAAAGTCATGACCTGATACAATAATAAACGGGCCTTTTTTCTTTGTGGTTAAAACCTCGGTGGGCTCGGGGTTGCCGAAAGCGTGGGTGACAGCGGCATCCAATAATGCCATGCATGTCAGGTTTGTTTTCCCAAGTTCCATATTGAGATTAAATAGATCCTCAACTGTTAAGCTGTCATCAATCGTGCCCGCTAATCCTTTATAAAAGAAGTTGTTTACCTCATCATCAAATTTCCCTAAGATATAAGCATGATGAGCATAAGCCGCCATACCCTTAAAAGCATAGATCAACAGTTCCCTTAAAGAACGGATATCCATATCTAAGGTTTCATCAGACATAATGCCTATATGCTTGGCATCCTCAAGCATTTCTTCTATGCTTTCGGGCGCTTTATAATTTGCCGCTTCGGGTACATTTTCTAATTTGCCAACTGCGTTTTTAAGCTCTTTTTTTATTTCTTCAGCCTTTTTAATGTATTCGAGAAATCTGGTTGGATCAAAATTTACATTAGTAAGGGTAGAGAACATGGTGTCTACAACAAATTTATTGATCTCACTTCTGATTTTTAGTCCATTTTCCAGATTCTTTTGGCCATAAAAGCCAATGCCTTTTAATTCGTGAATTAGTATATCCTGCAGGTTGGCAACAGTGGGGTTTTTACCACACACACCTGATTTTACGCAGCCCTTGCCACCTAACGTTTGCTCACATTGATAACAAAACATTGAACTATCCATTTTTACCTCCATTTATTGTACTTGCAGTAGTTTTTGTGTCGATGTATCTATTATTCAATTAGTAGGATAGACATTGCCAAAATATTTCAACAGACATAAGAAGGCCCGGATTATAGTCGGCTTTTTATTAATCAAAAATCCTATAGGGGCATCAATAAATTCTTCAGTTTTAACGTGGCTAGCCGATATTTAAAGAAACCGCACCGTGACACCGGCAATTATTGATCCGAAAAGGTTAAATAACATATCGTAATCAGTATCAGTCAGGTCGTGCTGACACCTGAGCTTTTTAGACACAACATCGTGAACAAACTCAAGAATTTCAAAAAGTGTGCCGATAGAAATACCTAAGGTTATTACAAAAAGAGATGTATACAAATCACTGTATGGAAATGGCGCAACTGCATTGTTCAAGATTGCAAAAGTCAGTAATGAGAAGGAAAATGCCCCCAATAAATGCAGCCACCGATCATATATTTTCGATTTATAATAATAATTGAGATAATTCCCCATAAAGAAATGCCCAATTACGGTGATGATTGAACAGGTTATAATAAATACAGGTATATTGACCCTAAAATAGTAATTATATAATAAAAACCAGACTACAAGAACCCATGCCAAAAAGTTGGAAGCTGCTTTCCCGAACTGTTTTCGTTTAAAATATTCGACTATTAAATAACTCTGTGAGATAGTGATTATCAAAGCGTTCATTATAAAATAACTTTTTGATGACATTTTTTTGCTCCTTAACACGACAAATTACAGTACGCCGAGAGATTAAAAAATGCTGACGCTTTGAATATTATGATTACTTGTACGAACCTTTATGCGGATTTTACACCCGCACTGTAAAGCGGTATTTTTTTAGGAACGTATTGTTTTATTTTTAGATATGGTTTATAAATAAAAAGACGCCTGAACCCCTAAAGGCTCTGGCGGCAGGTTTTTAAGCTATTCGATTCAATATAAAGGCCACGTTAAAACCGCCTAAGGACTAAAAGCACTTCACTGCCAAGATTCGAATCAGTGTCCTTAGAATATGCTTATTGTATTAGTTTGACCCGATTTCTGCCTTTATACAAGATATTTTGATTTTAATATAGATTTTTTTAAATTATTTGTCTAAAACCTTGATTTTTTTTTGTAGCTATGATATACTCATTTAGCTGTCAAAAATCAGTATATCTGGGTGTGGCGCAGATGGTAGCGCGCTACCTTGGGGTGGTAGAGGCCGCTGGTTCAAATCCAGTCACTCAGACCAAGAAAAAGTCATGTATGAGCATTCAAACTCATACATGACTTTTTTAGTTATGATAAAGTGAAATGAAGATTATTTTGGCCGATTTCTTTAGATTGAAAGTCTGTCCGCTTAGATTAGGCGGGCAGACTTTTGGCGTTACAAAATGCCGTATTTCGTACATTGCACTTCCCAAGCTGAAAAGAGCGTATTACGTCCGGGAGAACACGCTTACCTTTCGAAAATGAGGTTCTTCAGTAGCGACAGACGAGAGCGGAATACATCTTATATCGGATAGCGGCTTTGGATGACTCTGTTCATCATATAATTAATATAAGTTAATATATATGTATATATTAACAAAAATAATATAAAATAATATAAAAATCGACTACAAAAATAAAGATATTGTTTATATGTATAAATATAAAATTAATATTTTATGGAAAATGCATCTTGTAAAACTTTACAGTTCGGAATATAGTTTAAGTAATGGTTCGTTCCATCACTATTTTATAATGTAAAGGAGCATATTTTATGAGTACCAACCAAAATGCGTCCCCCTGTGTATCCGAAGAAGGCGCACTTGCGATTAAGAAGCTGACTTTCTGGGAAGCTGCACTGATCGTCGTTGGCGCAAACATCGGTTCGGGCATTCTGGGCCTCGCTTATTCCGCGCGCAAGGCCGGTTGGCCCATTCTGCTGCTCTGGCTGATCGTAGCCGGTATCTGCACCACGATCTCCATGCTCTATGTTGCCGAGACGACGCTTCGCACCAAAAAGCCGCTGCAACTGCCCGGATTAGCAGAGAGATACGTTGGAAAGCTCGGTGCGGTACTCGTATTCACCTCGGTTTGCGCCAACTCCATCGGCTGCATGATTGCCTACACCAATGGTAGCGGTAACATTCTGTCGCAGTTGCTTGGTGTCTCACGCCCGATGGGCAGTCTTCTTTTTACCATCCCGGCCGTTGTAGTCGTCTGGTTTGGTCTAAAGGCGACCGGTGTCGCTGAAAAGTTTATCAGCTCCGGCATGATCGTTCTGCTGGCGGTCATCATCGGTTTTTCGTTCTTGTCCGGCAAGGCAGATATTAGTCGTGCCATCTACACCAACTGGACATACGCTGTTCCTGTGTTCAATATCGCTATCTTCTGCTACATCGCACAGTATGCGGTTCCCGAATTGGCACGTGGCTTGCGCCATGAGCCGCTTTCGTTGCCCAAGGCGGTTATTATTGGCATGACCATTACCGGCGTCCTGCTCTCTCTGGTGCCGCTGGCAGTCATCTCGCTGACCGGTGCTGAGAACGTCACCGAAGTCGCGACCCTTGCATGGGGCCAGGCGCTTGGCAGCTGGGCACTCTATGCCGCAAACCTCTTTGCACTCTGTGCAATGATGAGCTCCTACTGGGCGGTCGGTGGTTCAATGCTGACCAACATCGTCGATATGTTCAAATTTAATAACGAGCATGATACGAAGACCCGTTTAATCGCGATCATCTCCGTGGGTCTGCCACCTTTCATCCTTGCTTATAGCGGATTGATCGGCTTTGTGGATGCAATCTACCTCGCCGGCACCTTTGGCGGCGTCATCATGTCGATTTTACCCGCCTTAATGGTCAACAGTGCCCGTAAGAATGGCGATGTGGAGCCTGACTGGAAGTGTGGCTGGTACGCACAGCGCTGGGTGCAGATTGTTATCATCGTTCTCTTCTGTACAGCTGCGTGTTATGCTATTTTTGATCTGATTGGCATCTTGCCGTCTGCATGGTAATAGTCATAGTTTGAAAGGAGCATTGTTTACATGCGCGTCATTCCAAAGGACAAGGTCATTTTCAGCTTTAATGCTAACAACAAGGCTTTTTATGAAGTGGAAAACGGTGAAACTTTCTGGGTGGAGACCGATGACTGCTACAGTGGGCAGATCAAAAACTCCTTAATTAAGCGTCCCGATATCGATATATCCATCATGGACTGCTCGGTCGGCCCGATCGACGTAAAGGGCGCAATGCCTGGCGATACCCTATGTGTAGAGGTGCTCGCCATCGAATTCGCTCCGCAGGGAGTTATGGTGACATCCAGAGGCCTTGGCGTTCTGGGCGACAAGATCACTGAGCCAGATACCAAGGTCATTCCGATCAAAGACGGCTTCGCACATTTCTCCGATGAGATTCGCCTTCCGCTGACACCGATGATCGGCGTATGCGGGGTAGCGCCCAAGCCTGGTTTGGATATCCACTGCGCCGTCCCCGGAGACCACGGTTCCAACATGGATACAAAGATGGTCAAGGTTGGATCGAAGGTTTATCTGCCGGTTTCGGTTGAGGGTGCTGGACTGGCGGTCGGAGATCTGCATGCCTGCATGGGAGACGGTGAGCTCTCCGGCACCGGAATCGAGACTCCTGGTCGTATCTGCATTAAGACAACCGTTTACAAGGATCGCCCGGTGGAGCGGCCTGTGATCGAGACCCGCGACAGTCTCTATTTTATCGCTTCTGATAAAACACTCGAGGCTGCGATCAAAGTTGCAGTTGATGATACGGTCTCCTTCCTGATGAAGAAACTTTCTCTTTCTTTCCCGGATGCATACCGACTGCTTTCCGCGACCTGCGATATCCAGATTAGCCAGGTGGTAAACGATATGCTGACCGTTCGTGTTCACTGTCCTAAATTCGATACAAGAATCGATACGATTTAAACAGTAAAATTTCACTAAATTGCTCCGGTTGATCCAATCGGGGCAATTTTGTTTTATCCCGCTCTTGCAGAGATGGTCCCTTTGTTTTAAAATAAAAAAAGACTGTCGCTTCCGTTGAAAGGAGGCTGTGCGGATGTCAAAAAAATTACGGACTTATTTTCCCAGTCGCTGGCAGGATACCGTGTTAATGGTGGTTGTCATGGTAACAGCACTAGATTTCTGTTTACTGCTGCGTCCGCTCGGCGTCGCCGGGCTACATGTGCCACTCGTGTTCGTGTTGGCGGTTATGATCGTTTCGGGCTGTACCAAGGGGTATTTATACGGCCTTCTAGCGAGCATCATCGCGGTCTTCGGCGTAAATTTCGCCTTCACTTATTCGGCGGATACCTATGCGATGCTTCTGACGGGATATCCACTGACGTTTTTGACGTTGTTTTCCGTTTCAATCATGACAAGTACCTTCACCACGAGAAACCGTGATCAGGAACGCATCCGTGCTGATGCGGAGCGCGAAAAAATGCGTGCTAATCTTCTGCGGGGAATCGGTCACGATCTGCGCACACCGCTTACATCCATTATTACAGCGTCAAATCTGTTGCTTGAAGAAGAACAAAATATCGACGCACAGCAAAGGAAAGAACTGCTCCTCAATATGCGGGATGAGTCGGAGTGGCTGATTCGGATGGTGGAGAATCTACTTTCGATTACGCGGGTCGGTGGCGAAGCCGCGAATCTCACCCGCGGCCCCGCAGCGGCGGAGGAGCTGATCGGCGAAGTGGCCTCGAAATTCCAGAAGCTCTATCCCTATGTTTGCGTAGACGCAATCAGTCCTGAAGAGCTGGTGATGGTTTCGGTAGATGCTGTTCTAATCGAACAGGTGCTCTTCAATCTGATGGAAAACTCCGTACAGCATGGCAAAGCTGACGAAATTGTCATTTCGGTCGTTCCAGTCGGGAAAAAAGTTCGGTTTTACGTAGATGACAATGGAAGCGGCATTGACGAGGCGCTGCTGCCGCATCTGTTCGAGGACTATGTTTATCAGATCACGAAAGAATCGAGCCATGACATGAAGCAAAATCTTGGTATCGGTCTGTCCGTATGCATGGCCATCCTCAAGGCGCATGACAGTGCCTTGCACGCAAGGAACAAAGCAGACGGCGGTGCACAATTTAGTTTCACACTTTCCTGAAGGAGGATGTAGTATGGAGGAGAAGAAGCGAATTCTGATTGTTGAGGACGATCAAATTATCCGCAACGTGATTGCGACCACATTGACTGCAAATGGTTACTCGATATACACCACCGGAAGCGGACTTGAAGCTTGCTCGATCATCATGAACCGGAAGCCTGATTTGGTCATCCTCGATATCGGACTGCCGGATATCGACGGGTTTGAAATCATCCGACAGGTGCGTTCCTGGAGTACAATGCCGGTGGTTGTTGTATCTGCGCGCGTACACGAGCTCGACAAGATCGAGGCGCTGGATATGGGCGCAGATGATTACCTGACAAAGCCCTTTGGAACCGGCGAGCTGCTTGCACGGGTGCGCACCGCATTACGTCACGCGCAAGCCGGACAGCCCCAGAGTGACAAAAATGGCATGCTCTACCGCAATGGCGGCCTGAGCATCGATTTTGAAAAGCGTTTTATAACGGTGGACAATGTCCAAGTCCACCTTACACAGACCGAATACAAGATCATATCTCTGCTCGCACAGAATTCTGGCAGAGTGCTCACCTACGAAACGATCATGAAGGAGCTGCGAGGCGACACTTCAAAATGGGACACCCAAACGCTGCGCGTGAATATGGCAAACATCCGCAGGAAGATTGAAAAAAATCCGGCGCGCCCCGCTTATATCTTCACTGAGGTCAGCGTCGGTTACCGAATGGCGGAAAGCGAGATCTAAAGCCGCATGTCCACTTTATGATGAGCAGGCAAAAACAAATGCGCGTCTATACGCTCCTTCAAATTTTGTAATTGCTGATTAATTGTTTAAAAGTTGTAGCTAAAAACACGGTCTAGACTTTGTATTGATGAGGATTCAACGATGGTATATTTCAACCAGTTAGATAACGTAGATATTGAAACTATCTACAAAACGTTTTTAAGTGCGTTTAATGATTATACCGTAGCCGTAAATTTGCCATATTTGCAATTTAAACACATGCTTAAACGTAAAGGGTATAACCCTCAAATATCGGTTGGTGCTTTTGAGCATAATCAGTTGGTAGGCTTTGTTTTAAATGGCTATCGCAACTGGAATGGAAAAACGACTGCTTATGACTTAGGGACCGGTGTTATTGCAAATTTTAGAAAACAAGGTATAACAACCAACCTATTACAAATTGCAAAAAAGCAATTTTATGATGCAGGGATTGAGCAGTATTTACTGGAAGTAATCACATCAAATACGGCTGCCGTGCAACTTTATAAAAAGAGTGGCTTTACGGTTCAACGAGAGTTTCAATGCTATGAGTTGGAACGTGCAGATCATACTCAAGGTGCGCTTTATACTGTTGACCATGTATCAAAACTGGATTGGGAACAGGTGAAAGATTTTTGGGACTTTAAACCTTCTTGGCAAAATTCTATTGAATCGGTTGAAGCCTTATCTGAAAACTTTATCTATTCTATCGTTTGCAAAAACAATACCATTGTTGGCTATGGAATTATTGATAAAGAGACAGGTGACATCCCTCAGATAGCAGTAAATAAAAGCTGGCGACAAAAAGGCATTGGTAGCAGTCTGATTGCTGATCTATTACAAAATACAGATGCACATAAAATAAAGCTTCTCAATGTCCAATGCCAGTCAGATTCGATTAAACACTTTCTTTTTAAAATAGGATTTAAATATAGCGTGCGTCAATATGAGATGCTTCTCAAGTTATAAGTCAACGCAATTATTTGAATAGTCGGCCGAATTTGTATTGATGATCATTTTTAATAATTTTTTGGGATATGAGAACCTCGTTGTTCTTTTTGTAGGTTTCGGTGTGCTTCTTGTTTGATTAAGACAAAGAAAGTATTATTATTAACTTCAGTTAAATGACAAAGAAAGTTATGCCAGACGTTGATGGCTAAGAATAAAAAACCTCACGCTAACGAATTTAAAACAATGGCTGGTTCCAAAGCATTCGCATTAGCCATAAAAATCAATGCTCCGTATGATTTAAAGTCCACACGGAGCATTGATCTATTTTATATGAGTATGTATTAGTGATAAGAAATGGCCGTTGTCATCCCGCCCAATGACAATTGCATATTGTTGGACATGTGATGCGGAATGTGGCAGTGGAAGGGCCAGTTTCCCGGATTGTTTGCTGTGAATTCCAAGTCGTATGTTTCTCCTGAAGCCACATTGATTGTACTCTTGATAAGCCTGTTTTGGACGGGTATGGTATTGCCATCGGTGGCCGATACTGCAAACTGGTGTCCATGGATATGAATTGGGTGCGCGTCATGCCCGAAATTGCCAAGCCTTATCCGAACTCCTTCACCTTTTTTTACATCAAGCTGGGTTACATATGGGAAACACCGGCCGTTAATTGTGAAAAAGTTGAAGTCATGTGATATTGGATTGAGGTCATATGTACCCGGCGATATTTCTCCCGCCATAAGCCCTTTGACGTTAAATTCTTGAAGCATTAGAAAATAGTCGCGTTGAATTTTGCTTTCATAGCGGCGGTCCAGAACGATAAATGCTCCGCCCAGCCCCATCATCTGCTGGACGGGGGCGGCAAAATGCGCATGATACATATGTGTACCCGGAGGATTTGTTATTCTGAAATGGTAATCAAAATATCCTCCCGGTTCGATTTTTGGTGACGGTTCAATTTCAGGGACACCGTCCATCGCATTGGGCACATCAAGCCCGTGCCAGTGCACACTCGTCGCTTCGGGCAGATGATTGAAGACACGGATATTCACATAGTCTCCGGAGTAAACCTGGATGGTCGGACCTGGAATACTTCCATTGTATCCCCATCCGTTTATGTATAGGCCAGGAAGTATTTCTCTTTTCACCGGCTCGGCAACGAGCTCAAAACATTTAAAACCGCTTTGCAGTCTGTAAGGAAGGTCAGGAATGTTCGGAGTTATAACCAATGGCGAAGCACCTCGTTTTCCAATATATATTATCTTATATATATAAAATAGTGATCTGTCTTACTACGAAGTCTTCTTATATCTCTATGGTAGCAATTTTTCATAAGGGTATACTGGCTTGTTTTCCGTAGTAATTGTTTGAAAACTCCTCCTTTGAACTTCCACCCGCCTACTGGCGCTCATGTAAAGAGAACCTACCCATAAAGTAACCCCCACGGAGAGCTCTCCGTGGGGGTTTTTCATTGACGAAAGCTTCCACCAGTAGACTTATATGTACCTTGTGTTATTTGAGCCACTAGTCATATCAGCGCTATTATAAAGTTACGGGGTGTTATTTTGCATCTGCATTGATGTACCCTGTGCGCGATTCAGATGCATTTGGAACATTTGATACTCGCCCTGAGCCATGTTCGAAAAAATGTTGCTGATCTCCTGAAAATGCTGAGCAATCTGCGTATCGTACATAGCATTTTGCTGGTGCATCTTGGCCATCATTATTTGCATCTGGTCCATATTCATTGCCATTTGATAATACCTCCTCATATCGTAGTCTCTTTATTTTACGTCAGATTGAACGGAAACGTTCCGGGTGTATGCTCGTCGAGAATTTGAAGATGAGATGTTATTATAAAAATGGCTTTTTCGGGAAGGGGTTCTCTAACTCCTCGTTCCTTCTCCGGCGTCCGGCTCTAAAAAGTCGGGCTGCTACCATTGGATAAACTTTGCGATATTACTCAGAAAATGCTGGGCAGTCCATAGAAGAAGCAGCGTAATTAGCATATGTGTTTTGAAATCGGAGCTAAATCGTTAAAAGTGTTAAGAGATTTGACGCAAAATAGGGTTTTCAAAGTTGCACAAACAACGCAGCTCGTTTTTGGTGTTTCATATGATTTTATTTTGAATGATAGAATCAGTGTTGACTTGTGGTTCAAAATTAATTAATATAATTGTATTATTAAATTGTTGAACAATTTTAATCAAACAAAAGGAGGAACAATATGAGTAATATTCTGGAGGGTGCATGGGACCTGCATGTGCACAGCGCACCTGACGTCATCAAGCGAAAATTGACCGATTTAGAGATGATGCAGCGTTTGATTGCAAACAAAATGAAAGGATATGCCATCAAATCGCATATTTCATCCACCACCGGTCGCGCTGCTTTGGCCAACCAACTTTATCCTGAGGCCACCGCTGTGGGCACCATCACCTTAAACAACACAGTAGGCGGCATCAACCCTTTTGCAGTGGAAATGGCTGTCAGAGATGGGGCCAAACTGGTCTGGTTACCCACCATTGATGCTAAAAATGAAAGCGATCATATTGCCGCCAACGCGGCACATGCAACAGATAAAACCAAAGTGCCATTCTTTGCAAAACTGCGCATGGAGCTCGCCGAAAAAGGGAAGCTTCAGCCACCCATTTACATCTTAGATGAAAAAGATGAACTGATTCCTGAGATGCATGCTGTCCTCGATATTATCGTTGAGCACAACATCGCGCTGGCCACCGGCCACATTAGTGTTAAAGAGGCTTTTGTTGTCGCACGTGAATGTCACAAACGCGGTTTTAAAAAACTGATTATCACACATCCGAATTTTCCTTCCACCACCTTTACCAAGGAAGAGCAAAAGGAGCTGGCGAAGCTCGGTGCCATGATGGAGCACTGCTTCACCACGCCCGACACCGGCAAAATAACCTGGGACCGCGCGTTTGAGGAAATTCGATATGTGGGCGTTGAGCACTGCATCATTTCTACCGATTTAGGCCAACCGGCCTACGTCTATCCGGATGAAGGCATCATAGGCTTTGCAAATCAGCTATTAACCCACGGATTTAGCGAGGAAGAAGTCCGGACCATGATTTGCCACAATCCGGAATATCTCATTAATGGATAAGGAGAATCAAAATGTTTGATGAAAACCAAAATGTGCTTGTCGTAAGTGGACATGCCGCAGACTTTGTCTGGCGTGCAGGGGGCACCATCGCCAAGTACATCGCACATGGCGCAAAGGTCAAGATCATTGTGCTCAGCTTTGGCGTCAGAGGCGAATCGAACGATCTTTGGAATCAACCAGACCAGACAGCAGAAAAGGTCAAGGCTATTCGCCGTACCGAGGCCACCGCCGCTGCCGCGTGCCTGGGTGTTACCGATGTTGAGTTTTGGGACTATGACGATTATTATATGGATCTGGACGACAAGGATAAAATTGATCGGATGGCAACGCTCATTCGAGAATTTAATCCGCATCATATCATCACCCACGGTGAAAAGGACCTCCTGAATCCTGATCATGACGCGGTTAATCGCTTTGTTTTCAAATCAAGTGTGCTGGCGATATCCAATGGTGTTCAGCTTGGTGACACTAAAACTTCCAAACAAACGCGCATCTTTGGCTTTGAGCCGCACCAGCCCGAAATTTGTGATTTTAAGCCCGAGGTAATTATCGATATCACCGAAACTATGGAAGCCAAAAAAGCCGCTATGAACTGCTACAAAGCGCAGGGGCACCTGATTGAATACTATACCGTTCGCGCGTTTGTGCGTGGAAATCACGCAAGACGCCTGTCGGGCAACAAGAGCTATAAATTTGCCGAAGCTTTTAACAGAAGATTTCCTTATGTCGGCGAATGGCTTGTATAACATTGAATTTTCACCAATATTGTGAGACAATTGTGTAGCTCCTTTTTGAGTGGAGTTGCCCGGAGGTAATATTTTATGGGAAAACCTGTTCTCGGATTTATTGGCCTTGGCGAAGCTGCATTTTCCATCTGCAGCGGGCTCACTTCGGTGTCTGAGCCGACCATATACGCCTATGACGTCATGGCTAACAGTGAAACAGCCGGGGAGCTGATACATAATCGTGCAAAGCAGGCCAATGTTACACTGGTCGAAACGCTTGAGCAGCTCGTCGACAAAAGCGATGTCATTCTTTGCGCAACCAGCGCCAAATATGCGCTTTCTATCGCCAAAGAGGCGGCGGAATTTTTAAAACCTGGAAAAATATATTCCGATATGAATTCTGCTTCGCCCATGGTTAAGCGAGAAATCGCACAGGCTGTTGATGCCACTGGTGCAAGTTTTGCAGATAGTGCCGTTATGGAAATTGTTCCTCCGCACAAACACAGAGTTCCTATTGCCGTAAGCGGAAGCGGCGCAAAAGAATTCGCGTCGTTGCTCAATCCGCTGCAAATGAATATTACATACATCAACGACAATGCGGGCAGCTCTTCTTCAATGAAGATGTTCCGCAGTATCTTTATGAAAGGCATGACCGCATTGCTGACCGAAACATTGCTGGCCGCCTATCAGGCCGGCGTATGTGATGAGGTCATGGATTCAATCACCAAAACGCTTACTGAGAAAACACCGGAACAGCTGGCCAACCTTTTGATAAACCGCACCGCTGTTGCGGCACAACGCAGAGTAAGCGAAATGGAGGACGTAAAGGCAACCTTGGAGGCCATGGAACTGCCGGCTTTCGCAACCGAAGGCACAATAAACCGGTTGCAATGGTTCTGCGACCTGGGCTTAAAGGAATATTTTAACGCTATTTCCCCAGCAGATTACCACGATGTATTGAGAGCAGCAGTAGAACTAAAAGCAAAAGGAGAAAAGTAAGATGAACAAGAAGATTATGGCCGTTCTTTTGTCAGCAATGATGGTTTTCAGCTTTGCCGCTTGTGCAAGCTCATCTCAACCTTCCGCATCTTCCTCGGCAGAAACAGCACCATCCGAAGCGGTGGCTCCTAAACTGGATTACCCCAAGCGTGCGATTGAAATGGTCGTTCCATTTGGCGCTGGCGGCTCTGCCGACATGATGGCCAGAAACGTTGCCCAGATTATGGGGAATTATATTGATAAACCAATTAACGTGGTTAATAAGGCCGGCGGTGGCAGCACCACTGGAATGATCTATGCCAATGAGCAGGAAGCTGATGGATACACCATTCTCGAAATTACGCCTTCGCTGCCCATCATCGAGGCGCAAGGAATCGCACCCATCAACTTTACCGAAAACTTTGTCCCGATCGGGAATTTCCAGGTGGATATACAGTCCTTTGCTATCAACAAGAACAACCCTAACTTCTCAGATCTTGATACCATGATCGCCTATGCCAAAGCGCATCCCGATACCGTTAAGGTAGGCGGTACTTCGCCCGGCGGCCTTGACGATTATATTGTAAGAGGCTTTTCCGAAGCCGCAGGAATCCAGCTTTTATATGTTCCGTATAATTCTGCAGCTGAGACGAAATCTGCGCTGCTCGGTGGCGAAATTGACATTTATCAGGACAAGCTCATCTCTTTCATTCAGATGCTTCAAACCGACGAGGTCGTGCCAATCGTCACCTTATATGATCGCCGCCTGACCGAAGTTGAAGAAATGAAAGATGTTCCCTGCACAGTTGAAAAGGGCATCAACTTCACTCAGGGCTCATGGAGAGGCTTCGCCGTCAAAAAGGGGACCCCACAGGAAATCGTGGACTATCTTGAAGAGCTCTTGAAAAAGGTATACGATTCTGAAGAATATCGCAAGATGGCTGAAAACGACAAGTCCGATCTCATTCCTGGTTACATAGACGCCAAAACTTACGGTGAGCTCTGGCAGAAAGAACTGGTAGGCTACAAGGATATCTTTAGCAAGTAAAGCGAATCACCTATATTGGCGAAAGCATCTGCAAACGGGGGACAGATCCCCCGTTTGCAGAAAATATAAAAGCACCTTTCGTCACACCACTTATCATGGGAGTGAAACTTATGGAACTGCTTTTCAACCTGTTTATCGGCTGCGTGCTGCTAATGTTTCTGGTGGGTGGCACCACGATATCCTATAACACGGTAGCGGCCGATCATCTTGGTTCCGGTGGCTTCCCAATGATATTTGCCACAATTGGGCTGATATTGTTGGCGTATAGCACCCTGCAAACCCTACGTTCGCCCAAAGCCGCCAAGGAGCCCTCAGGCGTGACTTTTGCGGACTACAAACGCGTGGGTGTAATTGTTCTATTGTTGCTGTGTTATATCCTGACCATCAAAACACTGGGATTCGCCATTGTAACATTGATTTTCATTGCCGGAAGCGTTACGGCACTAGGCTATAAATCATATGGAAAAACAGCTATTTTTTCGTTGCTATTTACAGCTATGCTGATTATCATTTTTGGCCGTGTTTTCTTCATTGCGCTACCCCGCGGCGTCGGTATTATCAAAGAATTTAGCTATTATCTGTATTAAGGAGGAGAATAAGATGGTTTTACAAGGTTTGATTAATGTATCTTCTCCTGTGACACTGCTACTCATCATAGTGGGAACCACCTGGGGTCTTACCGCGGGCGCATTGCCCGGCCTGAGCGCCTCCATGGCGGTTATTCTCATGCTGCCCTTTACTTATGGCATGGGGGCTATTCAAAGTGTCGTCGTACTGGTTGCCGTTTATGTGGGCGCCATGTGTGGCGGCTCCATCTCCGCCATACTACTCAAGACACCAGGAACGCCCAGTTCGGTTGCAACCACTTTTGACGGCTATCCGATGGCTATGCGCGGCGATGCCCCGCGTGCAATCGGTCTTTCGATCACCGCTTCTTCGGTGGGGGGCATCTGTTCAGGCCTTGTCATGGTAACCTGTGCGCCGCTACTGGCACAGTGGGCATTAAAGTTTCAAAGCGCAGAATTTTTCGCACTTTCACTGCTTGGGTTAAGCTGCATTGCAAGCATTGGCTCTGATCAACCGGTTAAAGCGCTGCTCTCAGCATGTCTTGGGCTGCTAATTTCCACCGTCGGTCTGGATTCTATCTCCGGCGCCCAGCGCTACACCTTCAATCAACAGTTTTTGATGAACGGTATCGACTACATTCCAGTCATGATTGGTGCTTACGCCCTGGCAGAGGTCTATCGCAACATCTTGCTCAACAAAAAGACACAGGCAAATACAACATCCGAAGCTGCAAACAATGCCGCTGTGGGCGGTTCGCTGGTTCCGACGCTGGTGCTTGGCATTCCGGGCGGTACAGTCGCTGCCATTTTGCTGGCTGCATTCACTATGCACGGTCTGATTCCTGGGCCGCTGCTGCTGAGGAACCAACCCGATATGCTCTACAGCATTTTATTCGGTATGATTGTATCATCACTGCTGCTGTTTGTGGTGGGCATTTTTGTAGCGCGTCAGTTTTCTCGCATCGTCACACTGCCTTATCCGTTTTTGGCCACCATTATTATGATACTTGGCCTACTTGGCTCCTATTCGTTGCGAAATAGCATCTATGATGTGATGATTATGTTCGGCTTCAGTTTCCTTGGTTTTATGTTTGATAAGTACGGTTATTCAACGTCTTCGTTTATACTGGGTATCGTACTGGGCGCAATTGCTGAAAATGGATTAAGAAAGCAGATGATCGTTTCTGGCGGCAGCTGGACCGGTTTCTTCACGCGGCCGATTTCTCTCATTGTATTAATCATTAGCGTGATATCCTTTCTGACGCCTCTTATTCGCGCAAAACGTAAGGTTAAAAGTAATTAGTCCGATTCTATACACAACAGCCTTATCATGATAAAATGATAATGCATATAATAAATCATTATTGAGGTGGCATTTATGGTACGTGCAAACGAAATTGCATACGCATATATCAAGGCCAGAATTCTGGACGGAACATTTCGCCCTGCTCAGCGGTTGGTAGAAGCGCAGCTTGTCGAGGATATCGGCGTAAGCCGCAACACTATAAAAAAAGCATTGATGCTGCTTTCGCGCGAGGGACTGGTCACGATTGAAGACAACAAAGGGGCAACCATCCGCTCATTAGATTTGGAAGAAGTTGCTCAGTATTATGAAATTCGTATTGCACTAGAAAAAATCGTGGTGCAGCACGCTGCCAAAAACATCACCGAAAGCGATCTTGATGAAATGGCGTCGCTGCTCGATAAAATGAAGTCATTAAGCGCCGTTAAGGACTTTGATACTTACAGCGAGTGTAATCGTCAATTTCACAACATCATATATGTCGCTGCACGCAAACCGATTATCGCAGATATTATACAGAATATAAAAACCCAGCTAAAACGCTTTCAGATTAAAACCATGCTCGTTCCCGGCAGAGCTGACCGCTCGCTGGAAGAGCATGAAGCCATTCTGAATGCTTTGCGCAATCACGACGCAGTCGTGGCAGAAAAGGTGATTGTAACCCATGTTTCACATGTTGTAGAAACCATCACAGAATACAAAAACCTTTTCTTCTGAGAAGGGAGCAAATGATACAATGAGTAATTATAAACCTTTACCTGAGTTGATTGACAATGAACTTGTGGCACGCGCCGCCGCATTTGGTACAGCTCAGCTTTGCGACGGAATGAAGAGCCTGGGAATAGAGCGCGACGGCTGCATGGATTATAATATCATGCCGATTACGCCAGGTGTGAAAATGGCAGGAACTGCCTGCACAGTTGAAACGCAAGACGGGGACAACTTTCCGATACATGTCGCCATCTATCAGGGCAAGCCCGGCTACGTCATGGTTATCGACGGCAAATCCTACTATGACCGCGCTTACATGGGCGATCTAATGGGCGGTGCCGCCAAGGCAATTGGACTTGAAGGCATTGTAGTGGATGGCTGCATCCGCGACCGGATTGGGCTGACCGAAATGGGTCTCAATATTTTTTCACGGGGTTATATGCAGCGTGGCCCCTCGAAAAAAGGCCCCGGCAAAATTAACGAACCGGTATGCTGCGGCGGCGTTACGGTCAACCCGGGTGATCTTGTGGTCGGTGATTGCGACGGGGTAACGGTTGTACCGCGCGACCGAATTGAGGAAGTCTTGGCACTTGCCGCAAAGAAGGATGATTACGAGCAAAAACGCCGCGAAGCGATATCGGAGTATACCCGTTGCCGCGAGGCCGGTTTTCCACTGCCGGATCTGACCCCTGATTGGGTTAAGGCAATGCTGTAATCGTCAGACGCCATAACTTGGATCAATAACATAAAGAGAAGGCGCCCTATTTGTTTTCAGTACACTTACTGTTTACAAATGGGGCGCCATTAAGTGCTTCGGAGGTTTCCTACTCAATTCAACATCCTCTCTTCCTACGTCTGTTCTTTTGTTACCTACAGAGGAATATTGCCGCGAAATCTGCTTGACTGGAGGAAAGAAAAGCCTTAGGTTATATATGTAGGGCGAAATGATATAAGTAAACGCATTGGGCGGTATACTATTCTGTGGCGGGTACATTGAAAGAGGAAAACAGATTAATTGTCAATAGAAAAATGAGAGGTGCAAAATGTCATCAGAAATTTATCTCGCTGGTGGTTGTTTTTGGGGAATGGAAAAATATCTTGCCGCTATCAATGGCGTTCAGGCAACAAAAGTGGGTTATGCCAATGGAAACACTGAGAATCCCACTTATGATGAGGTTTGTCATCAAAACACAGGGCATTCCGAAACGGTATATGTAATCTATGATGCCAAGATTCTTCCGCTTGAATTTCTGCTAGAATTATATTATCAAGCAATTGATCCGGTTTCGTACAACCGTCAAGGTGGCGATATTGGAGCACAATATCGAACCGGTATATACTACGTCAACGAAGAAGAACGCTCAGTGATTGAAAACTCTATTACACGGCTTCAAAGCCGTTATAGCAAGCCTATTGCCATTGAAGTCATGCCGCTTCGCAATTTCACCCCTGCGGAAGAATATCACCAAAATTATCTGAATAAAAATCCGGGAGGATATTGTCATATCGGGAAGGATCAGTTTGAAAAAGCGGCAAAAGCGTTAGTGAATCCTGCCGACTACCTTGTTCCGAATATTGACAGCTTACGCAAAAAGCTGACGCCTACTCAGTATGAGGTTACGCAGCATAGCGCCACCGAACCAGCATTTCAAAACGAATTTTATCAGACCTTTACGCCCGGTATTTATGTAGATGTCACCACAGGGGAACCTTTATTTTCTTCGAATAATAAGTTTGAATCTGGCTGTGGCTGGCCTAGCTTTTCAAAGCCAATTGATCCCAATGTTATTCGCGAGAAATCAGACAGCTCACATGGTATGATGCGCACTGAGGTGAGAAGCCGGGCTGGTGACGCACATTTGGGACATGTGTTTCACGATGGTCCGGAAGAATTGGGTGGGTTGCGTTACTGTATCAATAGTGCATCACTACGGTTCATTCCTAAAAAAGATATGGAGCGCGAAGGATATGGATATCTACTAAGTCTGATAGATTGAGTGGGCATAAACTCATATGATCCATCCAATTTAAATGAGAGGTTTTAATCAAACCTTTTATATAGTGAAGCGCTACTTGAAGAAAAGTTCAAGTAGCGCTTCGTTTTATTAGATTCCCAATTTATAGATTATATTACAGCCCCCATGTTCTTTATAAAGTAACTGTCCGTGAATAGTCTACCGTGACCCTTCACCAAAAATGACGATGTAATCAACATTTTCATATCGTCTCTCATGACATCAACGGGGGTTCATGAATGTATAAGGCCGCTTAGAATACATAGCTTAGCGCCAGAATGCTTGCATTTTAATTTCTGTTGTTGGTAATACACTCAATCGGATATGCTTCATAACTAGAAAACAGAAAAAACTGAAAACGGAAGCGACGTGATTAAATATTGTACATTTCGGTGTAGCTGCCAAACTGGGGAACCTCCTGACCGGCGCTGGCGAAGCGGTTTTTGGTCGTACTCTGGTGCTTTGTTGAATAGGCGGCAAAATCCGACTCCATCAGCTCAAATGTCTTGTCTTCGGCAGCCTTCTTTTTGATGGCGACATTGGCAACCGCCTCGGCATCCTGTCGATGGATTACAACGATGCCGTCGGCATCGCCGACCAGAATGTCTCCTGGGAAGACAACCTGGCCACCGCAGGCGATAGGAGTATTAATCTCACCGGGGCCGAACTTAAACGGACCCTGTGGGGTGATGCCTTTGGCGTAAACGGCTATCGGAAGCACTTTGATTCCATCAAGATCACGTAGGCAGCCATCGACTACGATACCGGCCAGCCCCTTCTTGGCAGCAAACCGGACCATGATCTCTCCGGCAAGGGAACGGTTACAGCCGCTGCCACCATCTACAACAATCACATCGCCCGGTTGAGCCATGTCCAGCGCCTGATGAAAGAACAGATTGTCACCAATAGGCGCTTTAACAGTGATGGCGGTTCCCAGCAGAGGAACGTTATTTAAAGGTCTGATATAGTCGTGCATGCAGAACAGACGGTTCATCTCATCATTAATATTGCTAGAGGGCAAACCTCTAAACAGCTCGACTATTTTCGGGTCTGGACGCTCAACCTTTGTAAAGATTCTGTTTCCAATACTTATCATTTAGTTTCCTCAATTCTATTAAAGTTTATAAACTCCCTGTTGACAATCTCACGCATCTCACGACTGCCGAAAGCGTCGTACCGTGCGATGCAGTCCATGCAGATGGCTGCCATATTGATATCGTTGTCCACTGTGTTGCCAGCACAGTGTGGCGTGGCGGTAACACAATCGAGTTTGAGCAACTCGGCATCCTTTGAAAGTGGCTCCTGCGTAAAGGTATCAAGACCAGCACCCAGAATTCGTCCCTCGCGCAGCGCTTCAACCAAATCGCTTTCGTCAATAATGCCGCCGCGTGAAGTGTTGATGATACAAGCAGTGGGCTTCATCAACCCAATCTTCTCCTTGCTAATCATCCCTTTGGTAGATTCCAGTAGTGGAACATGAATGCTGATGATGTCGGATTGAGCCAGCAGCATATCAAAATCGGTGTAGGTGACGCCAAGGAATTTCTCCTGTTCCTCGTCCAAGCGAACGATATCATAGTAAAGAACCTGCGCTTCAAAGCCATTACGCACGATATCGGCCACCTTGCGGGCAATGTTGCCAATGCCGATAAGACCCACCGTCTTACCGTGGAGCAGATAGGAGCGGGTGGAATACTGCTCTCTGGCCCACTCACCCGTCTTCATCTTGGCGTTAAGCGCAATCACATTGCGAAGGACATCTAGCATCAGGGTAACGGTCATCTCGGCAACCGGTATGCTGTTACCGCCGACACAAATACCAACGGGGATGCCGCGTTCTCCGGCGGCCTTGACATCTATCTTGTCATATCCGACCCCCCATTTTTGAATCCATTTAATACGGGGAGAGGCGTCCATAATCTTGGCATCAACCACACCTCCGCGGTTAACCATATAATCTGCGTCCGCCAAAGCGGAGAGATCTCCACTCGCCGCGACATGATAGGTTTCGAAGCCCTTCGGACATTTGCTACTCAATGCCGTGAGCATGTTGTCACTAAAGGCTCCGTATAATGCGATTTTTTTGCTCATGTTGGGTTGCACCTCATTTGGTTACATTTTCCTTGGATTTCCTATCCACATAGGACATGATTATCGGCGAAAAAAGGGATATTCCAATTAGCAAGGTAAGCACGATGCTGATTGGACGGCTGAGGAAGTAGCTTAACATACCGCCTTTGGCATTGGCTAGTATAACTGCACGCCGCCAGTTGTTTTCACAAATGCCAGAAAGGACCATGCCCAAAATCATGGGGGGCGCAGCAAAGCCGCAGCGCTTGAGAATAAAGCCAAACAAACCAAATACAACCATAACGCCGACATCGAACATATTGTTACGAATGGCATAAGTGCCAATGACACACAGCGCGGTAATGACCGGCCCCAAATAGCCCATTGGGACCGAACTGACACGGGCAATATAACGCGCGGCGAACAATCCAATGATGCCCATGAGAATGTTGGCTATCAGGAAGCCGAGCATGATGGCATAAGTAGTGTCGGCGTATTTGGTAAACATGGCGGCACCGGGGGTCAGGCCATGAATCATCATACCGCCGAGTAAAATGGCCGCCACCGAACTGCCGGGCAGACCGAGGGTGATCAGTGGTATTAAAGCGCCGCCGGTGGCGGCGTTGTTACCGGTTTCGCAAGAAGCCACGCCTTCCAAAGAGCCGTGACCGAACTTTTCAGGATGCTTAGAAAACTTCTTGCCCATGCTATAACAAATCCATGAGGAGATGCCTGCACCGGCAGCGGGTACGATACCGACAATGGTGCCGACGACCGAGCAGCGCGTAATGGTTGGGAAGAGCGTTTTCATTTCTTTCCAAGGGGGAAGTGCTCGGCTGTTCTTTAAGTTTTCCTCATCTTCAATAACCGAACCTTTCTTACCGTGATGCACATCCCAAGCTAGAGACATGACCTGAGAAATCGAAAAAAGGCCGATCAGGGCAGGAACAAAATTGATACCATCCTCGAGTTGGATCACGCCTAGAGTCATACGAGGGAAACCGGTAATGGCGTCGAGGCCGACGCAGCCGAGAATTAAGCCCAAAATACCGGAAAACAGGCCTTTGACAACCGAATCACCTGCAAGGCTAGCAATGACGGTAAGACCGAAAACAGACAAAAGGAAGTACTCAAGGACAGAAAACTTTAGTGAGAGAGCGCCGAGCGCAGGGGCGATAAGTAACATTGCTATGGCGCTAACAATGCCACCCAAGGCGGAGCTGAAGGTTGCCACACCCATGGCCTCCATTCCGCGGCCTTGTTTGGTCAGTTGGAAGCCGTCTATGGCGGTTGCGGCTGAAGCGGGAGTGCCGGGGGTATGGCAAAGGATAGCCGTGATCGAGCCACCATAGATGGCTGAGGTGTACATTGCAACAAGCATGCTCAGAGCAGCCACGGGGCTCATGCCATAGGTAATGGGAATCAGCAGTGAAACGCCCATGGCGGCAGAAAACCCAGGCAGTGCACCGATAATCATGCCACCTGCTGTGCCGGCAATTAGGGCAATGATGGTATCCACGCCGATCAAGGTCTGAAAGCCGGCGATAATATTAGCGAAATCTACCATATTTCATGTTCTCCTTTCCACGCATCACAGCAATTGGCCCAGCATGCCAAAACCATCCACAGATACGTTTAGCATACGGACAAACACGAAATAAATCAGTAGCAAATAAGTGATGTCGATGGTGATGATAATAGGCCATGAAGTGCGCTTCATAAATCGCATCAACACGATGATCATAACACCGGTAGCCAGAAAATAACCAACCGCCATGAACAACACGAAATACAGTACCACAAATCCCCAGGTGATCAGAGGAATTTTCAGCGCATCTAAAGTCAGAGCCTTTGCGCCCTGCGCTTCGACAGGCAACTTACTTTTATTTAAGCCACGATAAATGATCAGAATGGATAATACTGTCAGTATTCCGCCCAATAGACGAGGCATCATAGCCGCATCAGGGGACAGGTTCATATTCAGTGCAAAAATAAGCAGGCATAGCGCCAAACAGACAAGACCTATGTAAACGTCTTGATGGAGTTGTTTCTTCACCAAATGTACTCCTTTCCTGTTGGAGCACCGAGCTGCTTAACTCGGCGCTCCACAATGGGTCATTGAATATCCAGTGCTTATTTCTGCACTTTCCAAAGCTCTAGGCGGCTATCTAGCTGATCCATCAGCAAGTTGTAATACTCTTCGCCGGTGTAGAGCTCAAGCTGGGCGCCCATGGCGGCCATATTCTTTTGATAATCGGGGTCATTAAAAGATTTGATTAAAGCATTGGTCATCTTCTCTACGATAGCGGGGTCAACACCCTTCATGTAGGCGTAACCACGGGCGGAAAAGGACACATAGTCATCCACACCGATCTCAATAGCGGTAGGTACGTCGGGTAGGTACTCGGAACGCTCGGGAGCAAAAACTACGATGGGGCGATAGCCGTTTTCTTCGGCTTCCATTACATCGCCGACATTGGCAGAGAGAATGTCGGTCTCACCAGCTAAAAACATGGTTGTGGCGTCGCTGGCGCCGTCGACTGGGATAACAGTAAGCTGGCTGCCGTGCTTTTGTTCAAGGAATTTGGCAACGGTGGCATCGCCGCTGGTAATACTGGAAGTAGCAGAGGCTAGGATTAAGGGATTGTTCTTGGCGTATTCGATTAACGAAGAATAATCGGTGAAGCGGGTTTCGTCGCTGCGAATAGCCAGAACCTGATAGTCTACAACATGGTTGGCTAACAGTTCAAAATCTTCGATGGTTTTTTCGCGGGGATTGGTCGCATCATAGTGACCATACAAAGCCGACAGGTTCACTAGAGCAAAGGTATATCCGTCTGGATCGGTATTCTGCAAAAGCTGATTCCACGCAAGCCAGCTACCGCTGCCGGGGACGTTCTCGACTACCACGGGTACGCCTAGCTCTTTCTTCAGAGCCTCAGCCAGATAGCGGCTACCCAGGTCGGACGAGCCACCAGCAGAATAACCACAGAGCAGGGTAATGGCCTTGTTGGGCCATTCACCATTGGAAGCCGTGGCGGGGCTTGCCGTTGCGCTGGAATCAGATTGACCGGCGCTTGGGGCGCTGCTTTGGCTGCCACAAGCCGCAAGAGAAACGGCAATTGCCAGAACCAAAAGGACTGAGATTGCTTTTTTCATGTCTTTTCCTCCTATTTACTTAGATTATCCAACCTATAAGCGCAATGTGCTTATAATTGAAAACTGAATTTAAGGTTTAGTTAACCGGTTTTGTTTACCGGTTAACTAAATTGTCAAAAGAGAAGGATGGAAAGCCCATCCTTCGTTCTGCAACAAATATACCTAGAGAAAGTAGAGAGAATTATAACATCTTCAGGTTGGTGGAATTGCGAAAAAATAGACTTCCCTGCAGCGCAGTACCTCCTTGACTTGGCTGGTGTTCCCGCAGACTTTCCATCATTTTTTCCGCTGCCATAATCCCCATGCGATCCATCGGTTGGCGAATAGCTGAAATACCCGGATAAACCAGCTCTGACCAACCGACAGCGTCATAACCGCAAACCCCCAATTCATGGGGAATCCTGATCTTTCGCTGTTCCAGCTCTTGAAGAACCAGAAAGAGAGTGTGTGTATTAACTGCCATGATTGCCTTGCGCTGACCGGGATACTGATGTAGAAAAACATCGAGTGCATCCCCAACAGCAGGATTGTCCCGTCCCACCAGAACAACCGACTCCTCATCCGTCATACCAAAAAGCTCCTGGGCGGTCTGGGCGAAAACATCGCCCATCCACTTTTTATGAAAATTACGGACATCCAAAAGAAAGCGACTCTTTTCAAATCCTTGTTCCTTAAGATGATACAACATATTTCGAATCAGCTCATCATGCTTGACATAGACGCAGCCGTATGACCACTCAGCCAGTTGCCGCGTACAGAGAACGACAGGAATCCCGCGTTCGCATATCTCGTTATAACGGGTAACCGAATTTTCGCAAGGGATAATGATAAGCCCTTCCACCTGCTGGTTGAGACAGAGCTGGATCGCCATCTGCTCGGTCTTCTGATCGTCGTTGCTGCAGTAAACAATCGTACCATAACCGTTTTTGGAACAGATATCATTAATCCCCGTGACCGTCTGTGCACCTACCTGATAGCGCAGTGTGTTAACGATAACGCCAATCATCCCACTTTTTTTTGATTTTAAGGTGCGCGCAACGTTATTGGGAACATAGTCATATTCCTTAATGATTTGCTCGATTCGGGAACGCGTCTCCGCGGACATATAATTGTAATTACCGTTTAAATAGCGGGAAATAGTAGTCTTAGATACCTTCGCAGACTTAGCAATATCTGAAATTGTAATTCTCCCCGCCATGTTTACACCTCCCTTGTGTATCGATTTTGTTTACCGGTTTCTATTTTAAATTACCAAATGATTCCGCTAAAGTCAATGCGGCTTTATTACAAAATAATTTATCAATTTTTTAGCATTATGAATAAAAGGTAAGTCCATCCGCATTTTACAGTAAAAGAAAAGTTGCCCGCCACATCTGGCTAACTACATAGAAAAGTCAGAACATATTTGGTATTCGCTCAGAGAAAAAAGAAGTCATCTAATCCATGCAAAATCGCACCATTAAGCATGTTTTTTCGGATGTTAAGGCAGCAAAAACGGCCACTACATTGTGTTTTGATAACGACCAGCAATTTATCAATGAGGTGATTTGGTCACCAACCGAGTATTAACTTTTACATATGGGGCAACATAAAATTTGTTGATTATCATCTTTTGCGCCGTTATTTAATGTAGTGTGAATATTCATGGCAATTTGCGAAAAGAAATTTAAAGACAGGATTGAAGACCTGACAGATACCACATACTCTAATCACCTTTATAATGTTTGCTGACCAGTGCTGCAAAACATTTAAAAAGGTAGAGGAAGATGCAATTATAATGAACAAAGTACAATCTATTGCTGTTGCGGCAGCAATGCTTTTAGCAATCGTCGGTTGTAGGGGTAACGCTTTCAGCAATTTATCGAGTGCACCATCTGGCAATGCGTCGTCTGGTGCATCTGCTACTGCGTGGACACCCATTAAGGATGTCAAGGTCATCGTAGCTTACAGGCACGGTTCAGGAACTGACACCAGTGCTCGGCTATTGCTGGCCAACGCAAAAAAGTACGTCGGACAGTCGCTCGTAGTTGAAAATCTTGAGGGTGCCGATGGCAAAATTGGCTATACGGCGTTGGCCCGTGCCAAACCGGATGGCTATACCATTGGCTTTATCAATATGCCCACCTTTACGACACTGGCGCTTGAGTCTGACTCACCCTTTAGTATTAAAAGTGTGGTGCCGATCTGCAACCATCTTTTTGAGCCATCAGCTGTTGTTGTTAAACAGGATAGCCCCTACAACACCCTGCAGGATCTGATAGATGCCTGCGAGGCTGGTGAACTAAAGTGTTCCACTAATGGTAATATGGCGTCTAATCACACCGGCGCCCAGATTTTTGCCAAGGCTGCTGGCTTTGACTATAAGGCGGTACCCTATGGTGGGACGGCCGACCAGTTGATGGCGCTGAGCCAAGACGAAGTGGAATTTTCGGTTCCAAAAGTTGGTGATGTAGCTTCAATGGTAACAGGTGATAATGCCGAGCTACGCATGCTTGCGGTGTTCTCAGAAAACCGCGTCGAGCAATATCCCGATGTACCTACTATGAAGGAACTTGGCTTAATTGACACCTGGTATGGCAGCGCGCGTGCCTTGGTCGCCCCCGCCAATACCCCTCAGGCAATTATTGATTTTTATGCCGAGGCGTTTAAAAAAGCGATGGAAGATCAAAAGTGCATCACGGACCATGAGGCCGCAGGGCTTTCAATGACTTATATGGATCCTGACGCGCTAACAGATTTGCTTACCGCGCAGGATACCTTTTGCCGTGATATCGTTGTAACGCTGTATCAGGACTAAACCATCTGAATGCTTGCTTACGTGGCGCATTAACGATAATAAAAATTTAAAAGAACGCAGAGCTAATACCAATTAAACGGCATTAGCTCTGTTTTTAAATCGTAGATTAAATATAAGGAGGGGGATACGATTGGCTCAGTTCGACGTTTTGCTGGACTATCTGCGGCAGCTCAACATCGTCTCTATATTTGTGCGTTTTGCTTTTACAATATTCTGTGGCGGTATTATCGGGATGGAACGGGGCAAAAAACGCCACCCGGCCGGGTTACGTACCCATTTGGTGGTGTGTATTGGTTCCGCTTCGGTCATGATGGTCAGTCAGTATATCGCGCTGTACTTTAGCGCTAATACCGACCCTGCACGGCTTGGTGCGCAGGTGATCAGTGGCATCGGCTTTCTCGGCGTTGGCACCATTGTGGTTACAGGGCATAATCAGGTTAAGGGGTTGACTACGGCTGCCGGACTGTGGGCCTCGGCCTGTATGGGTCTTGCAATCGGAATTGGCTTTTATGAAGGTGCGCTTATTATGTGTCTCTTCCTTTATATGGTGCTGGAGGTATTGGAACGTCTGGATGAGCAATATTTGAAGACCTCCAATAACATCAAACTCTACATTGAATATGCGCATACGATGCGACTGTCTTCGGTTATTACACATCTGCGCGACAAGGGATGGAAGACCCATGCCATTGAACAACTCAAAACCGATTGTGATTGTGCCGCTATGTTGGTCACATTGTCGCACGCTGGCAAGCGACAGGCGCATGACATCCTACTGGAGGGCCTGCGTGCATTGGATGGCGTTTGTTTTGCGGAAGAGATATGAGTAGTCGTCAAGACGAACATACAAAAAGCGCTGCAACCTGTCAGGGTTGCAGCGCTTTTAAAAAGATATAGTTATTTCATCACCGCACCGGTATTGGCGGCACCTACCAGACGGGCATAGCGTGCCAGCCAGCCGGATGTAACATTGGGAGCAGGCATGACAAACTTTTGCTTTCTGGCTGCAAGCTCTTCATCGCTGACCTTGACGTTGATACGACTTGCAGGAATGTCGATCTCGATAAGGTCGCCTTCCTCAATATAGGCGATGTTACCGCCTGCCGCCGCCTCGGGCGCCACATGCCCGATGGAAGCGCCGCGGGAAGCGCCGGAGAAGCGCCCATCGGTGATGAGTGCGACAGTCTTGTCCAGCTTCATACCTGCCAGTGCAGAGGTGGGGGAGAGCATCTCACGCATACCGGGGCCGCCGGCAGGTCCCTCAAACCGGATGACAACGACGTCGCCGGAGATAATTTTGCCTTTATAGATCGCGTCGATAGCCTCTTCTTCAGAATTGAACACGCGTGCAGGGCCAGTGTGGGTAAGCATCTCAGGCGCAACAGCACTGCGTTTGACTACGCAGCCATCCTGCGCGATGTTGCCCCACATGATGGCGATGCCGCCGGTTTTGCTGTAGGGATTCTCGATGGGGCGGATAATCTCGGGGTTTTTATTGACCGCGCCCGCGACATTTTCAGCGAGAGTTTTGCCAGTAGCTGTGATGACCGAGGTATCAAGGAACCCAGCGGCGGCTAGCTGGTTCATCACCGCGGGTAGGCCGCCTGCGGTATTAAGCTCCTGAATATAATGGCGTCCGGCAGGGGCCAGGTGACAAAGGTTGGGCACCTTGGCGCTGATTTCATTGATGGTTTTCAAATCCATTGGAACACCGGCCTCGTTTGAGATGGCCAACAGGTGCAACACGCTGTTGGTAGAACAGCCCAATGCCATATCGACCGAGAGCGCATTTTTGATAGAAGCAGGGGTAATGATGTCACGTGGGCAAATATTCTTTTCCAGAAGTTCCATGATCTTCATACCTGCCTGCTTTGCCAGTTGGGTACGAGCCGAATAAACGGCGGGAATGGTGCCGTTGCCGGGTAGCGCAATGCCGATGGCTTCGCAAAGACAGTTCATTGAGTTAGCGGTATACATACCGGAGCAGGAACCACAACCGGGGCAGCTGTCCAACTCGCGGGCGCGCAACTCGGCATCGTCAATCATGTTTACTTTGTGTTCACCAACCGATTCAAACAGATAAGACAGGCTGGTGTGTGCGCCATCATGCTCACCAGCCAGCATAGGTCCGCCCGAAACCACTAGCGCGGGAATATTGATTCTGGCCGCGGCCATAACCATACCGGGGACGATTTTATCGCAGTTGGGAACCAGCACTAAAGCATCCAGACAGTGCGCCATGGCCATGGTCTCGACCGAATCGGCGATTAGCTCGCGCGAAGCCAGCGAATATTTCATACCGATGTGACCCATGGCAATGCCATCACAAACGCCGATTGCGGGAATCAGTATAGGAGTACCCCCCGCCATTCGAACACCGGCTTTGACCGCCTCGGCAATTTTGTCCAGATGAATATGGCCGGGCACAATTTCGCTGTGTGCCGATACCACGCCGACCAGCGGACGGTTTAGCTCCTCATCGGTATATCCAAGGGCATAAAACAGAGATCGGTGCGGTGCACGCTCCACTCCCTGGGTGACCTTATGACTTCTTAATTCCATAACTTTTCCCTCCACTTGTCGCATTCTACCACTTATTTTGCGAAGATATAAAGCTATAATAATACAAGAACAGCAGCAAAGTCAAGAAGGACGAAGGGGGGCCTCGGTTGACATCAATGTTGGTTAGCGGTAGAATTATAGTGACAAATAATGCGGGGTGATACATAATGACAGCATGTTTTGATACCGTGATTTTTGACCTTGATGGTACGCTTCTTAATTCGATCGATGATCTGACCGACAGCATCAATAACGCGCTTGGTCAGTGTGGTTTTCAAAAACACACCACAAAAGAGGTTCAGGGCTATGTAGGGGACGGTGTGGATATGCTTGTTCGCCGGGCGTTGCCTCAAAACGCTGATCAGGTAGATTATAATGCTGTATATAGCGCTTTTATCGCGATTTACTCTGAGAATATGTACAATAAAACCCAGCCATATCTGGGTATACCCGAGCTGATTGCAGAGTTGTGTCAGCGGGGTGCTAAAATGGCGGTGGTGTCTAATAAATTTCAGGACGCGGTGACGCCGCTGATCCAAGACTATTTCGGTGACTGTATTCCGGTATCGGTCGGGACGGATGAAAACACGCCTAAAAAACCGGATCCGAGCGGGGTACTCAAGGCGATGGAAGCGTTAGGTTCGGTACGTGAGCGCACAATTTATATGGGCGACTCGGATGTGGACATTTTGACCGCGAAAAATGCGGGGGTATTTTCGGTGGCCTGCACTTGGGGCTTGCGCGACAGAACGGTGCTTGAGGCGGCCCATCCCGATGCGTTGATCGATTCCCCGATAGCGCTATTGCCGCTTTTAGAGGGGAATAATAAGGCATTAAACCAGAAGTAATCGAACAGGGTAAGTATTTTAGTTTTTTTCTGTGCAGCCCTTGCAAAATGACAAACCGGGTGCTATAATAATTAACGCTGAATTGATTGAAATCAGCGCTAATTTGGGGGCGTAGCTCAGCTGGGAGAGCGTACGGTTCGCATCCGTAAGGTCGAGAGTTCGATCCTCTTCGTCTCCACCAAAATTGATGTTATGTAGTGTAAGCTGCATAACATCAATTTTTTGGCACATTTGATTGCTGGTTTCGTATACTAGAGGAAATTAATAATATCATCGTAACAACTGAATACGGTAATCCGATTAAATGAGCGGGCGTATCATTATGAAAATACGCCCGCTTTTTTTAATGCCCTTTTCTTGATTTGCCCACATTAAAAATAAAATGAGAAGAGTTGTTTGGCAATTAAAGTAGTGGAGGATATCAATAAACTACTTACTTGCGAGGGTATATTAAAAAATAATGATATGTTCAAAGAGGTTTTGTGTTTGAATATAGCGGTCTGAAACTATGATATCAAGAAAATCATCTGTTATCATGGCGGGCTTTACAATTTTGATATAAAAGAAAGTTTAAAGGATATAGTGTCGAGCTTCTAGTAATCTAAAATGAAGGATAAGTTTTTAAAATTCATTTAGTGTTTAGAGCATTCAACAATTCCAAAACTTTCTTATCTTGAATTTGATTTAATTGTTTATACGGGACACAAGTAATTAGCAAGTTGTAGGTTAGTACTATAATGGGCAACTCATTTCTGAGTGATAGGCGTGTTGTTATTCACTTATATTGGCATTTTGTAAAACTTTGTGTAAAAGTATTTGCCCAGTGAACAAGGAAGTAGCATAAGTTATTAGGTTTGAGCCAGCAAATCATAGTCTGGCATTCTGTCCTGATAGCCGTGCTTCAGGTGGGTGGGCGTTAACACCATTTATTTTATCGTAGTCCCAATGTGGCTTTTCTGTTGCCTTTTGAAATTGCGAACTTTATTGTACTCTATCTTCAGGCGCGAATAGAGCTAATCTCTTATACACTATGTCTTCTTTTGCAACTGGTCTTGCGGTACCAGCTCATCTATATCCACTATCACGATATCCCCGCCGTCTATCTTTTTTCCAGTCGTCGATTCGCTATAGCCCCTTCCTCTTTCCATTATACAAAAAAACCATGCCCGTAGCATGGTTTTGTGGCAATCTAGGCGGTGGGGGTCGGCAACATTGCCGGCCCCCACCGCTTAAAATAAGAAAAGGCAAATAGTGAATTAATGTGTTGCCTTGGTGGTCTTTTTGACCTCGCGGATAAAAGGCAGAAGGATGCAAGCCATAATGACCACCAGCAGGAACAGGTTGATGCCGCCCTTTAAAAATACAGTGTAGGAGCCGTCGGCCAGCAAAAGCGCCTGACGGAACGATACCTCCATAGTATTACCGACTATAGCAGCCAGAATCATGGGCGCAGTAGGGATTTTGGCCTTGTCGAATATGTAGCCGACAATCGCGAAGATAACCATGAGATAGAAATCAAATACCGAGTTTGAGATAGCATAGGCGCCAATGAACGCCAGTGCCAGAATTATAGGATAGAGAATTTTCGGCGGGATCGAGAGTACGCGCACCAGTGCACCGGCCATTGGGATGTTAACAATGGCGATGATAATGTTGCCGATGACCATCGATGCAATTAGGCCCCAGGCCAGCTGAGGATGATTGGTGAACAGCAGCGGACCGGGCTGCAAACCCAGCATGAGCAGCGCGCCCATCATAACCGCCGTAGTGCCCGAACCCGGAACGCCGAGGGTCAGCATCGGAATCAGCGCGCCGACAGAGGCGGCATTGTTAGAAGCTTCAGGTGCTGCAAGGCCGACAATTTCGCCCTTGCCAAAGTCGTCGGGGTTCTTTGCAATCTGCTTTTCGTTGTTATACGCCATCAGGGAAGCCATTGTACCACCCGCACCGGGCAGTGCACCGATGATAAAGCCGAGCGGTGTACTGCGCAGAATGGGTTTCCAGCATTTTTTCCACTCTTCCATAGTAATCCAGATTTTGCCGAACTTGGTCTGCATTTTCTTTTTTCCTTCGTCGATGTCTTTAAAGCTTTTAAAAACTTCGCCCAGCGCATAAAACGCAATGATGACAATAAGAAAATCAATGCCGGACATCATATGCGGTTCGCCAAAGGTAAAGCGGGGCACACCGGACTGTGCATCAAGGCCCACGCTCGAAATCATCAAGCCGAAGAACATCGAGGCAAAGCCCTTTGCCGCATTGCCTTTGTTCATCGAAGCAGTCATAGAAAGCGCTGCCAGCATCAGCATAAAATATTGCGAGGGGCCGAATTTCAGCGCAAATCGCGAAACCGGAACCGCTAGAAAAATGAAGAAAGCAACCGAAATAATACCGCCGATGAAAGAAGCGATGGCCGAAATAGCTAGGGCAGATTCGGCCTTGCCGTTTTGCGCCATAGGGTAACCGTCAAATGTTGCAGCAATAGCAGCACCATCGCCGGGGGTGTTGATAAGGATCGAGCTTCTAGAGCCGCCGAACATCGCGCCGTAATATACGCCGCACATGGTAATCAGGGCACCCTCGGGTCCCATGGCATAGGTTAGCGGCAGCAGCACGGCGACGCCGGTTGCGGGTCCCAGGCCAGGCAGCATGCCGATAATTGTACCCAGAACACCGCCGATTGTCACCCACATCAGGTTAATCGGTTGGAAGGCGACCAAGAATCCCATCATCAAATTATTAAAAATTGCACTCAAAACAGTTCCTCCTCCCGATTAGAAAATGCCGCCGGGCATCATTGGCAGCGGAATTGTCAACATTTTGGTGAACAGAAGATAGACACTCAGTGAAAAGGCCAGGGCGATGACGATGTTTGACGGCCATTTTTTCCTGCCGCGGAATAAAAACAGCATCAGCCCCAGAAACAATACGGTTGAAATGACATAACCGAGCTGTTCAAAGATGACGGCATAAACGATACCGGCGAGACAGGTGACGGCAATGAGAATGCGATCCTTGGGAATTTTACCGTCAGCTGTGCGTTCAAATTTAAACTTTTTAAATTTGGTGGGATCCTTTTTAATTTCGGCAACCGCTGTTGCCATAAGCAGAACGCCGCATATAATCATCCCTACCCCCAACATAATTGGGAACAGCAGCGGCTCAATCGGGTTTCCGATAGTCGCCCTGTCTAGGTTAAAGGCTGCGGCTGTATAGATGACACCAAACAATAGGGTGCCAAGTCCAACGATCACATTAAAATCCATTAACATAAGTGACCTCCAATTTGAGGTGTTTGTTTTATAAACCTCTTTTGAATATAGCAGGGAGGAGACGACGCGTTTCACAGTCGTCTCCTGCCCCACACTGTGCCGGACGCTTCACGCGCCACGAAATAAGATTGTCTTATGCCTTAAGCATGCCGACAGAATCAAGCAGCTCCTTGTATTCCTCATTCCGCTCGTCGAGGAACTTCATGAATGCGTCGCCGGTCATAAATTTCTGATCCCAGCCGTATTTTTCGCACTCGGCTTTCCATTCGGGCGCCTCAACCATTTTGCTCAGCGCATCCACCCAGAAATCCTTGGCGTAGTCAGGCATGCCGGCAGTGCCGAACAGGCCGCGCCAGTTATAGAAAGTGGCGTCAATGCCCTGCTCCTTACAGGTGGGGAAGGTTGCAATGGTACCGGTGCCGATGCGCTCGTCAGAGGTGATGGCCAGCACGCGCAGGTCGCCGCTTTCAACAAGGCCGATGCTGTCTGCAACGCCGGAGGTCAGCACGTCAAAGTGTCCGCCGAGCAACATGGCGGTTGCGGAGCCGTCCTGGAAGCTGACGTAGTCGATCTGTTCAGAATGCTCAACGCCGGCGGCTTTTGCGACCTTCAAAAACTGGAGGTGATCCATCGAACCGGCCGAAGAAGCACCGCCAAGCTTAACGCTCTTGATGTCTTTCTTCAGTGCGTCCATCACATCATTAATGGTCTGATACGGAGAATTCTTACCTACTAAGAAGCAGCCGTAGTCGGTGATCAGTGCGGCCAAAGGGGTGGTATTATCCTTGTAGTTCAGCGGAGTGGTGCCGTTGAGATTATTGAGGATAAGGGGCGGAGAATAGACCGAGATGATGGTATCACTGCCCTTTTTCTCGTCCATATAAGCCAGATTGACCGAACCGCCGCCGCCAGGCTTGTTGGTGACAGGCATTGCGACAGAGACCAGTTTGGTGTCCTTAAGTACCTTGGCGACAGCGCGGATGGTCGTATCCCAGCCACCGCCGGCACCGGCGGGCGCTATGAATTCCATTGCCTTTGCGGGGTAAGCAGGTACTGAGCTGCTTGAGTCGGCGGGCGCTGTACTTGAAACGGCGCCGGAACTTGTCGTGGACGCAGTGCTGCTGCCGCCGCATGAGGTGGCGACTGCACAAATGCTAAGTGCTAAGAAAGTCGCGAAAGTTTTTTTCCAAGCCATGATAATCCTCCTACTAATTTTTTTGACCTGCTCCTGCTTGCAGTGAAAACAAATCAATTTTCCTATCCTTTGTCGTCTATTCCCAAACCCACTGTCTGACAGGAGGTTATTCGGGCAAAACCTGATATACCACGTCGATGATGCTGCCGTCGCGATATTCTACCACGGCGACAATTTTATCGCGGTTGTATTGAATCGGCTCCGGCTTACCGGTCAGGCGTTCAGCCATCTCCTTAAGCTGCTGCATGGTGAAAAGCTTAAGGCCAGATTTGCGCAGCCTTTCCGTAAGGTCGGGGTTGCGCGCGGTGTTAACTGCCACACCATACTCGGTGACAACACAGTCCACGCTGGTCCCGGGCGTGCAGATGGTATTGACCTCATCCACAATGCTGGGGATGCGCCCACGAATGAGCGGCATAGCCATAATGCTTAGTCGGGCAGCACCTGCACAGTCGGGGCCGCCGCCCAGAGCACCACGCAGCTCGCCGTTGGATCCGGTGAGGATATTGCAGTTAAAGTGTGTGTCCATTTCAAGTGCGCTTAAAATGCAGATATCTAGCTTGTTTATGCAGCAGCCGTTGCCAAAAATATTGGCATAGGTACCGGTTTCGGTCTCAATGTGGGTAACATCATTGCACAAGGCGGCGCTGGCTTCAGTATCGAAGCTCTGGACGGCCAGAATTTTTTGTATGTAGCCCTCCTGATGCAGGCGGGTGATTGCTGCGCCGATTCCACCAAGTGCAAAGGCTGCGTGAATATTCTGCGTGCGCATGCGCTCACCTAAAAAGTTGGTGACGGCAATCGGCACCGCGCCGACGCCGGTTTGTACGGAAAAGCCCTCGACAAACAGGCCCGAATATTCGATGACCTTTGTCGTATTCTCGGCAATGAGCAGCTGCTTGGGGTCACGGGTGGTGCGCGCCGCCCCTTTGCCGATCAGGGCGCTGTCGCCAATCTGGTCGACGACGACCACACAGTCGACGTCGCTCTGGTCAATTGAGATAGGGGAGCAGGGATAGGATACCAGATTGTCGGTGATGAGTACCACATTGGCAGCATATTTGGCGTCCACCATGGCATATCCTAGCGCGCCGCAAATATTTTTGCCGGTGCAGCCGGTGGCGTTACCATATTCGTCGGCGGAGGCCACGGCTAGAAAGGCCACGTCAATGTTCAGTTCGCCCGCCTGAATGGCGCGCACGCGGTCGCCATGGGTGCGCAGCACAACGGGATTTTCCAGAATACCTTCCGAAACCGCCTTGCCCAGCTTTCCACGCAGGCCGCTGCTTTCCAGATGGGTGATGGTGCCGTCCTTAATGAATTCGACAACCGGATCATGTACGTCGGTCAGGGAGCTTGGCGCCAGCGTCAGATTTTTGATGCCCAGCGCGCGGATAGCCTCCAGCACCGGCAGTACCGTCAAATCTCCGTCGCGAAAGCCGTGGTGGAATGAAATAGTCATACCGTCCTTCAGACCCACGGACCGGATGGCCGCTGTTAAATCGCGCTGAATTTTGTTACCCATATCGGGCGTGCGTTTTTTCAGTTTGCGGTAGGACGCAACCGGTGCGTCGGCGGGCGACAGGGCAAATTCGCCCTGATAGGGAATTAGCTTTTTGTTGTTTATTTTTTCGGGAATGTTTCTGTTGACTGCGTTTGTCAGCATCCGTATGCACCTCCGTCCAGAATGCCGGCGGCGTCGGCCAGCCGGATGACGCGCCGCGCGCGTTCCACCATCGGCAGGTCGATCATTTTGCCGTTTAGGGCGATGACACCTGAGTGTTTTTCTTCGGCTTCTTGGATGGCGCCGAAGGTGCGGATGGCGTAGTCAATTTCCTTGATCGTGGGGGTAAACACTTGATGAATCGGCTTTATCTGGCGCGGATGAATACAGGATTTGCCGTCAAAGCCGAGCTGCTTGATCAGTTTAACTTCTTCCAGAAAGCCCTCGTCGTTGTTGATATCGCTGTAAACGGTGTCGAGTGCGTAAATTCCGACTTCGCGGCAGGCCATCAGTAGCAGACCTCTTGCGGTGGCAAGCTCTACGCCCAGTGGGGAGCGGGTGGTTTTCATGCTGGTGACAAAATCCTCAGCACCAATGGCCATGCCAATCAGCCGTTTGGAGGATTTGGCAATTTCACGCGCGTTTAGAATACCCGACGGGTCTTCCAATGCGGCCATCAGCTTAATGGTACCCTCTTTAAAACCGATGTTGCGCTCAATCTTGGCAATCATCGCTTCGGCGTCCCAGACATCTTGTGCACAGGATGTTTTGGGCAGGCGGATGACGTCGGGCTTTGCGCGAACAATTGCTTCCAGGTCCTGATGGCCGGTTTCGGTGTTGATGGCGTTGATACGCACCACCGTTTCGGTATCGCCAAAGTCAATGGTTTTCAGCGCATGGTAGATGACAAAACGCGCGGCATCCTTTTCGTTGACCGAGACGGAGTCCTCAAGATCAAACATCAGCGAATCGGCGCCGTAAATAGTCGCCTGTGCAATATTGGCGGGGCTGCTGCCTGAAACATACATCATGGTTCGGCGCAGCTTTATTTTTTCTGCAACCATTTTAACCCACCTTCCAGTGATAATCGGTCAGCGCCGCGGCGCGGCAGACCGCAGCTGAGACACGGGCGCGTATCGTGCAATCCAAGGCGCCTTTGTCGTCAATACTGACAAACGCTTCGGTAATATCAAACTCTCGCAGCACATCGTTGACGGTGGCGAGAATAGCATTGCCAAACTGGCGCTTGACTGTACTTTTTAAATCAATTTCAAGCCCTTTTCCCGGATTGGGGCTGATTTGCACCAGCACATCGCTCGATTCCAGAGAGCCGGCATAGCTCTTTTTTGTGATTTGACACACAATAATGATCCCCCTTGTTTTGTATATAACGATCGACGTTCAATGCCGAGAATCGCTATTTTTGATTTTGGCAATGATAGGCTTCGCCTCGTCGGAACAGAGAAACTGATAGGTGGTTGGCGGCAGCAAAGCGGCAGTGTCCACCAGTTTGTCCTGTTTGATCAGCGCGCGCACCCGCGAGGCACTGACCGGTGCGCCCTGCTTTTCAAGGCGGTTGATGCAGTGGAACTGGATATTATAAGCCGGCAGTGTCTCAGCCATTACGCTGTTATAGGTTGCGGTGGTGACGTCCAGCGGCTCTTCACCCACAAAGCGGTCGGTGACACCAAGCGCGGGGGCGATACCGGTGCAAAACAGCATGGCGTCCAGCCGGGCATGCGCTCTTGTGGCGACGTCTGCAGTTTTCAAAAAGTAGGTCGGAAAGGTTGCGCCGGAGATCACATAACTCCCCCCGTCAATGAGCGAGACGTTTTTTAGGTCGGCTGTTCCCGCTTGAATCAGCTTTTTGCGGATAGCGGCGGGGAACAGGGAGCGATCTTCCTCTACAACCAGCACAAACAACCGGTCACAGGCGTCGCTGGCCTGTTCGATTAAGTAGCGGTGTCCTAAGGTGAAGGGATTGGCGTTCATGACAATGGCCCCGCAGCTGCCGCCGTCTGTTCGTAAGGCCGAAAGGCTGTCCAAATAGCGTGGGTAAGACTTGGCGTCGGTTTCCATCAGCAGCACGTCGTCGGTGCAGATGATGGTATGGAACGCAAGGTCTTCAAACATCACCCGGTTGGCGGGCTTAGTGAACAAAAAAATATTCGCAAGTCCCTTGGCGATCAATTCAGATAGCAATCGGGATATCAGCGTGTTGACAATACCCTCGCCGCGCATGCGCGGATCAATTGCCACGCATTTTATGACGTCGCCGCCGTAGCCCGCACCGCCCACCAGTTCATCGTTATAATAGGCGCCGAGGTAGCGTTCCAACAGCCTGTCCACAGTCAGGCCAAAAGGTTTGAGAAAGGTTTCGACCTGCTGATAATATTTCGGTATGTTAAGAGGAATATCACGTAGTTCAATTTCGCCATACAGCATACTAAATCCCTCCCGATACAACGTGTTATGCTTTTACATAAATAATTCTACTATCAAAGTTGAAAAATGTACAATATTAATATATAATCGAGATTATAAGCAATAGTTATATTAGTATATAGATTTTAAAGTTTGGTATATATTAAAATTAAAATAATATTGTGCAAATCTTCTTTTTTTGCCTTTATTCGCTTTTTCATTTTCCTGAAAAATTATTTTTTCGCAAAAGTATATAATCAAATTTCGCATTTTAAAATTGTCACTACATCAACAAATTATTTTAGGTTAAATGGAGGGGTTGCATGCAGTTGAGAGATTTGGAATATGTCGTAGCTATTGCGCAAACCGGTAGTTTTTCAAAGGCTGCGGCTCAAATGTTCGTCAGCCAGCCGGCACTTAGCCAGGCGGTTGCCCGGTTGGAAGAGGAGTTTGGCTTGCAAATTTTTCACCGCACTCGCGGCGTGATTACCCCTACCGAGGCGGGGCGGGTGCTGCTGGAAGACGGCTTAAGCATTCTTCAAATGAGCGACCGCATACAAAAGCGCATGTCAGATGTGCAGAATCTGCGCACGGGGCAGGTGTCCATTGGTATATCTCATCTTTACGGAAAGTACTATTTTTCCCGCATTATGCCGATTTTCCGTGAGCGATTCCCGGGCATTATCATCCACATCGTGGAGGACACTTCCTCCCAGTTGGAAAAAAAGCTGGAGGCAGGTGTGGTGGATATCGCCTTTTTTTCAGTGGCAGGCGAGTCAGAAAAACTGGTGTTCGAGTTCCTGTTCCACGAGGAGCTGCTGTTTGGTGTACCGCCCGGGCACCCTATCAACAGTTGCTACAAGCATGACGGCGATACTTTGCCCGTCGTGGATTTAGAACTGTTCAAGAATGATGACTTCTTGATGATCAAGCGTGGACAACGTTTGTATACGCAGGGTCACATGCTGTGTACCCGTGCAGGTTTTGTGCCCCACGTGGTCTTTGAAACCGGCAACAGCGAGCTGGCAAATACCTTTATTGCCGGTGGGCTCGGTGTCGGATTTTTGCCCATAGCGGTGCGCTGCACCTGTCAGCCGGAACACCGTGCGGTTTATTATCTTCTCAGCGACCCTGAAGCCAAGCGCGAATATGTGGTAGCTTACAATAAGCACCGGTTTCTGTCACTGGCGGCGCGGCAGTTTATTGAGGTCGCCAAGGAGATCAGCCATCAGTTCGGCGATATAACACCAAACTTAAAATAGATACCTTAACAGTTTTATTGATTGATTAAGAAGTGAAGTAGGTTTTACTTCGGTCTAAGCTTTATACTCTTTTGCGTTTACAACAAAAAATCAATCGAACTATTATCTATAGTTAGCCATATCAGTAGACAATTCAATATGTACTAAAGGCCGAAGGATGAGAAAATCCTCCTCGCTTTCCGGCTCCTAATACTCAAAAAATTCGCTTAGTGATAAACTTCCAGTCGAAATTCTAAAGTAATTTTACAAATAGCATAACTTTTGATGTGAGCGGGTAATAAAGCGGGGTTGGGCATCTTTAAAAAGGCCGGATATCGGACACTTTTCGACAGTTTTGCTTTCTATATGCTCGCTATCAAAGAAATAAGACAAAGATTGATAACCACTATTCTCTCAATTGCGCGTTGTTGATATGATCTACCAATATAAGCTCAATTTAACTTAACAAAATGTTTAAAGTGGATAGTAGATTACATTGATAATAATGAACGCAGTAGTAAGATTATTTATATAATACACCGGAGGGAAATGCCGTGAAAAAACTGTCATTTGATGATTTTATGAGATTGAGAAAATTGGTTTTCCGTGGTGCAAGACCGCTTGACTTTACAAAATGGAAATACCTTTTTGAAAACGGAAGCTGTGATGATTTCCTTTCGGTTCTGTCCAGTTATCAGAATGAGGACGGTGGTTTTGGATATAACATAGAACCAAATAACTGGAACCCTAATTCGTCCCCTTATACGGTTTGCATTGCGTTAGATTACTTAGACACGACAGGCGATTATGTCAGCAGCATAAAAAATACGATTGTTAATGGCATCATCAAATATCTTGATTCTGGAGTATATCTGACGGAAAACGGTTGGGTGGGGATGCAAGGAATTCCTACCAACAATGATTTTTCTCATTTGCCGTGGTTTCATTATGACCCGTTGAAATCCACGCAAGTCGATATAGGAGTGACTAAGCGTCTTTCAGACTTCATACTTAAACAAGCAGATAAAAGCAAAAATATTTATCAAAAAGCAGTAACTTTGAATGAGAAGTATAGTTCTTGTGGACAAGTTCTTCTTCAGGGTCTCCCCGACTATGATTTAACATCATTTGACCCAACGTCATTTGACCCAGCAACATGGGAAACATTTAAACCATTGCCAGTATACTTCGTCAGTACACCTGAAAGTGAGCATTATCCTAAACTTAGGAATGTTGTAGACATAAATTTGGATACAATTGTTGATATATTGCGTAATACCAATGAGCTTTATATAATGCCTTTGGAAGAAGTGATTGCATGGGAAAAGAACAATCCGCATCCTGATGATAAAGTGTGGAGCGATTACGAACAAACAATTGGCAATTTTTATTGGGGTGCTAACAATATCACATCCAATATGGATATATTAAGAAAGTTTGATAGACTTGATTTTCAATTGCCTATACAAAGCTAATGAGCATTCTCTGTAGTAATATGAGGTTCACATTATGTTTACTTAAGGGATAAGCCCAGAAGTCATTCTTCTGGGCTTATCATAGATAACGTATAACCGGCGTGAAGGTTAGTACCATAATAGGCAATTTGGAAGAGGCCTTTATAATACCAGAAGATCAATCTCAAGAGCTTCATTTTGCTTCCGACCAGGGGGCGCCAATTTACTTAGCTTAGCTTAATTTTATTAATTATTGCAACGAGCACAGGATTCAACAGAGCATGAGTCGTGTCAGATGCACATATGACATTGTAAAACAGACAAGGTTTAGACATAAATATGATTTTACTGCTTTTTATTACCATCATATCCTTGCCCGAGAATTTCCAAATGGGCGAGTTTGTTAAAGATTTTGATTGGCAATGAGATCTACTCCACCAAACACGGTAATACCATCGCCATTGTGGGCAGCACCTTATACGAGAGTCAAAAGATTGACGACCATTATGTGGTAAGCTCCTTAAATTTAACCACGATGGAGAGAAAGAATCTTTTATATTTGCAAGCACCAGGAACGATACTAGTCTCCCCCAGTGGCGAAAAATTAATGTATTACTATTATCCCAACTATCCGAATTACCCGAATAATACGGATTGCGTCGATATTTATAGTTTGAACATGTAGATTATAAAAAAACAAGTGCGACCAGGAGGGATATTGTGAAATTAAGCAAGATTGTGTTGGTTTGCGTTATGTGTATGATGGCCTGCATATTTTCAGCTTGTAAAATACAAGAAAGTACAGAGTTAAAGCCCTCTACCGCAGATGAAGCTTCTTTAGGTTCTTCGACAAGTGAAGCTGTCTCGGAATCTTTAGAGGTAGCGCCTTTGCAAACGACGGTGGTAAAGGAAATAACGCTGCCGCACGGCACGAGGCGCATATATTGGGTGAGGGATAATGAATTGTTTATCGCCGAATACGGACGGGATACGAAAGATGAACAAGAAGAGACAAAAGCACTGTATCTTTACAATGTGGATACCGATATTCTCAGAAAGGTAGAGTTGCCTGATCACTTTGAATTTGGGCCAGACCACATACAAGAATATAGCTTTGATGAGGAGAATGTGTATTGGTACAACGGCAAATATGAAGAGGGGGATGAACATTTCAGGGTATTGAAGATTCCGGTGGATACGGCGAAAGCGGAGCTTGCAGAGCTTATTGTTCCGCTGCAGTCTTTTTCAAAGGTGGAACAGGGCAAGCTGTTGATCGGATCAGGAAAGCCTGAGCAGTTGAATACCATCACCATTAAAGATATTTTTTCAAATGAAATCATCGGAGAAATTCTATTGGATAATAACATGCAACATGCTATACGCCCGCTTTCCATTTCCCCCGATTTGAAGAAGTTATATTTGATTTGCCCACCGGAAGGGGACCCCTTTGCAGCTGTGTACGATAAGGAGGGGAAACTGATTGACCCGTTTGAGGGGAAAAGTATTTTTTATGAGTTCTATTCTCTTGACGGCACTTTTCTTTATCGTATGGAAAGTGTGATTCCTGATCCCTATTATATACACTCGTGGAGTACAAATGGAGATTACTTTATTCATAGTGGAGATAAGTATTATGACTATTCGACACTGCGTGCAAAGTATTATTTTCAAATATATCGCTCGGAAGATGGATCGTTATTGCATGAGTTTGAAGCCAAAGATGTTTTTTGGAGATACGACGAGCAGGTAAACGATAAATGGCTGTATTATACGTCGGAGATTCGCCCCGAGTTATATCTGTTTGATATGGAGTCCGGTAAGACAAATACGGTATTGCTACCCGGGATGCCGGATAACATAAGCGTGAATAACAGCGCCTCCAAAGCGGCATTGGTTTTTGATAAAAATATAAAAATTGTTTCTATCTCATAGGGATAGGATAACAGCGCAGGGGCTGCCCAAAACAGCCCCTGCGCTTGTCTGCGATTAAATAAAACTATAGCATATGTCATAAGGATAGTAGGTGTTCCCAAGCGGCGCAAAAGAGCTGGCCGATATAGAGCTGTAAGCATCCACATTTGATATCTCAAAATGTAGGTGTGAACCCTTCTGTCCTTCCAGACCCAAACCGGTGTTTCCTTCATGACCGATTAATTTACCTGCTTCTACGATTTGACGTTTTGAAACCTCAAAGCCGCTCAAATGCAGGAAGGTGTAGTAAAATCCATCGTCGCCTCGAATAGTGAGTCTACCAAAGTTATTCTTATTTGGGGGATATTCCGGGCCAACATGAACGACGGTGCCGCCAACAGGCGTCATGATGTTGGTTCCATAACCGGCATTGATATCAATACCTGGATGGAACTTGCCGTCGTATGCCGAAGAGGAGTACAGCGCGCCGTACATGTTTCCGTAAAGTTGTAGGCTGCTGGCATTGTTAAAAGCTTGCTCGCCGTAGCAACACATATAAAGAAAATCAACCCCGCCAAGCCATGAATCATCTACGAAGCCATCCTCTAGAGAGTAGGTGCTAGTACGCTGTACATTAGGCATATTGCTCATTGTCTTTGCACTGAAAAACTCTATGCCTTGGGTAAAACCGGGTACTTTTTCTATACGATAGATTCTTTCCGCATACCATTCACAACGGGAACTATAGTTGGCAGAAGAAACCCACTCAACGCCGGTACCATCAGATTTGGCGGCAAGAATAAGGTTGCCAGGAGTCTCTATCTTAACAATCGGTGCAAAGGAATCATGTCTAACGGTACGTATGTGCATGTTATGCCCCAATTTACCCAAAACAACATTATTACCATCTTTCCTAATTGCTAACTCCTCATACCAGGATATGGGGTTCTATGTCGCGTGTATTCGGGAGAAAGACTTATGTTTGAGCGGTAGTAATAGATTTGTGATTGAGGTGCACTGCCTGTACCTCTGGCCGTAAGTTTGATATTTCCATCATAAGACAGAACTTTGGATGTCGAATTTGAAGAAGCAACATTAGATGATGCGCCTACATTTGTGAAAAATCCGGTAAAATGAGTGGGCGTGTTTTCATACGCCCACTTTTTAATGTCCTATTCTTGATTTACGTCACATTTAGAAAATTACTTAATATAAATGTATTTTGGCAAAAATAAATGCTTTCTGCCACGGCGCATTTATAAAATGAAAACAATTGTTTTAATCATACGCTTCTGTCCATTCGAATCTGCTGCACATCTGAAAAATACTGGAACATCAATTCTAGAAACAACTTAGAGTAGTGAGACAGATACCGCTCCTTATGGCGAATCAATGACAGGCGCTGAATCATCGGCTCTCCACGATAATAAAGCGGAAAAATATTAATGTCATCAGGAATCAGACTTTGCTGATTGACAAGGCTCATCTGAGAAGAAAAGCAGGCCGCCAGCCGCTGCAAGCATAAGTTAGAGCTGATTTGGGTATATGTGCTGGTGATATATTGTTTTGGAGTTACCCCAGCCTCGTCAAAGCTTTGTTTAATTTGTCTGCCCATGCGGTTTGAAAGCATGCAGAATGGAAGCTTTGCAAAATCTTTTATATTTGCCCCGTTACGTGCCGATAATTTCAAATCGTCTATCTCATCGCCATAATACTGTCGTAGTAGCGAATCAGCAACACATAGATAAACCTGGTCATCCATCAGATGCTCCGATACCAACTTTGAATTTTCTTCTCCTGAAACAATGATGGCAAAATCCAACTGTCCATTTATTATCATAGGTTCAAGTTTGGAAGAAATTGTGTCTGTAATTCTAATTTCCACATCTGGATATCGCTTGGAAAACTGCGGTAAAATTCCCGGAAGACAGGCATTCACCCGCATGGTACTAGCTCCAAAGCGAATCATCCCTTTTTCCTGATTCTTAATATCCGAAAGAATGTCTTTTAAATTTGTGTTTTCTTTATTAACAACATCGGCAAAAGCCAACACAAATTCCCCTGCACATGTCAAAGACAAAACAGGTTTTCGATACAGTAGATCAACCCCATAATATTTCTCAAGCCTTTGTATGTGGTTGCTCAATGTCTGCTGAGTAATAAACAGACGGTTGGCAGTTCTCGTCATATGAAGGTCTTTGGCTAACTCTGAAAAATAGTATAAGCTAATAACATCCATGCCGTTGCTCCTCTATTATCACAAAGTTTTTTTGTTGAATCTTTAAAAATTCTCTGTTTGATTTGTGTTGGTCTTTATATTACTATGAAATTGTTAAATAAGCAAGCTGCGCAGCGAGAAACAGTGTAATATTTGGAGGTATATATGAAAATCGGTTTTATCGGCTATGGAGAAGCCGCTTATAATATTTCCCTGGGGTTCGGCTGCGAAGGAATCACTGGCATTCTCGCCAACGATGCCATGATGAATCATGAGACAATGGGCAAGCAAGTTCAGAGTCGAGCGCAGCAAGCTGGCGTTACCCTAGTTTCCTCCGCAAGAGAAGTTGCCGAGTGGGCAGACATATTATTTGTTGCTGTTCCTTCTTCTTTCACAATGGATGTTTGCAATGAAATCAAAAATGTTCTCAAGAACGGTCAGGTCTATGTTGATGTCAGCGCATCTACCCCTGCCATAAAGCAAGCAATCTGGGAAGTAGTCAAGGACACCGGGGTTCTGTTTGTGGACGCTGCTATGTTGGGCTCTCTGCCCAAAGACAAGCATAAAGTGCCTATTACTGCAAGCGGCAACGGAGCGGAGAAGTTTAAAAATCTAATGACCCCTCACGGAATGAAAATTACCCTTGCAGGCGAGAAAGCAGGATCTGCCTCCGCTATTAAGCTAGTGCGTAGTATTTTTATGAAAGGAATAGCCTCTTTGATGTTAGAGATGCTACAGGCAGCAGATTCATACGGGGTATCAGATGAGGTTATAGCTTCTATCTCCAAGTCAATGGATAACATCCCTTTCACAAGCCATCTTGATCGACTAGTAACGGGCTCAGCTCTGCACTGCACCCGCCGCGCTGCGGAATTGAAAGGTTCTATAGACATGCTTTCTGAAGTAAACATCTCATCTGAAATGACAAAAGCCACAAAAAACCGTCTGGAAGCTTTAGAAAAATATGAATTTTCTAAACGGTTCATTGATATTAAACCATCGGGATGGTCTGATATTATTTCAGCTATCCGCGTCGACGCCACATATTAGGAGGTAATACTATGCCTGTTGGAAAACGTATATATCTAAAAAGAGATATGCCAGATTCTGAGATAATGGAGCAGTTCAAGGCGATTCCTGCCTCTAACACAGCTGATGTTATGTCTCGCAGCTGCGCTATGAATCCACGCATTCGTCTGGTCAGCCAGCCAAAAGATCAAATGATGGTCGGACCCGCATTCACAGTAAAGGGACGAGCAGGAGACAATCTAGCACTTCATGCCGCTTTGAATTTTTGTCAAGAAGGCGACGTGTTGGTGGTGTCTAATGAGGAAGACAATACTCGGGCGCTGATGGGCGAGGTTATGATGGCATATTTAAAATACGTCAAAAAAATAGCTGGCATTATTCTCGATGGCCCCATCCGTGACATAGATGAAATCGGCAAGTGGGACTTTCCTGTATATTGCACCGGTACAACTCCGGGGGGCCCATACAAAGAAGGCCCCGGCGAAATTAACGTTCCCATATCCTGTGGTGGAGTCAGTGTCAACCCGGGAGATATTATTCTTGCTGACCCCGACGGCGTAATAGTAATTCCAAGCAAAGATTCCGTTGTAATTCTCGAAGATGCCAAGAAATTTCAGGCCGCTGACGAAGCCAAACTTGCAGCCGCAAAGAACGGCACTGCAAAGAGAGATTGGGTAGACAAGGCACTAACCGAAAAAGGGTTCGAAATTATTGATGACATATATCGCCCCTAAATTATTTTTGAGTAAATACAATCCCCTTGAGCAAGTAAAATAATAGGCTTATATGAAGCGAAAAGGAGAACAACAATGAAAAAGTTAATTGCAATCACTTTATCACTAGCTTTAACCTGCATAATGTTCACCAGCTGTGGAAACAGCAGCAATTCAGCGCCTTCTGCATCTGGTAACGGCACCGGTACGGCTGAAACCGACTGGCCTAAGGAGACTGTTACCATGGTTGTCCCTTACAGTGCCGGAGGCGATACCGATACTTATTGCCGTCAAATGAGCAAACTTCTGAGCGATGAATTGGATGTTAACTTCGTGGTTGTCAACACCACCGGCGGTGCCGGCGTTGTAGCTTCTTCTAGCGTTATGAGTGCAAAGAACAATGGATACACCGCGCTCTTCCATCACACTGGTGTAATGCTAACGCAGGAGGCTGCTGGTAGCAACGAGTTCTCCTTTATTGAAGATTTTGAGGTTGTAGGAACTGTTGCGCGTGATGACACTTATGCTCTTATAGCAAAGGCAGACAGTCAGTGGACCACTCTTGATAATATGATCTCCTGGGCAAAGGAAAATCCCGGAAAGCTGCGCTACTCCTCAACTTATTATGGCGCTACTCATGCGGTAGCTGAAGCCATGGAGCGCACCATGGACATCGAGCTAAACCAAATTGACGTTGGATCATCCACTGCAGACAGACTCACCGCCTTTATAGCAGATCAATGTGACGTACTTGTAGTTAATTATATGAATATCGCTGACTACATTGAAAACGGTGACTTCGTGGTTCTTGGAATCTGCGCGGAAGAACGCCCGAGCGGCCTTGAAAAATACCCAACTTTAAAAGAGCAAGGTTATGAAGTAATTCAATCAAAGTTGTATGAAGTGCGTATGCCAAAAGGAACCAACCAAGCTATAGTAGACAAGCTTTCCACCGCCATGGAAAAGATTGCATCATCTGATGAGTTCAATAATGTACTCTCCACTTATTATGCCAAGCCTTACTACCGCAACGCTGAAACCACCATAAGTGAAGACAGTGCTCAAGTTGAAGAACTCAAAACCTACTTCGCTCAATCATAATTTGCGAAATGACTGTCCGGCAGTGAAGATTCTTGCCTCACTGCCGGACATCTCAAATGATATGGAGGGTTAATGAGTGACCAATAAGAAAAAGAATATTATTGTTTCCGTCATGTTTATGGCTTTTGGGGCTTTTCTTTTTGTTGAGTCTCTAGGGATTAAACATATGATGAAAAACGACGTAGGTTCTGGTTTCTTTCCAAAGGTAATTTCAGTGGCGATAATTGTTGTGTCTGCCATACGTCTTATAATGGCCCTAAGGGAAAACACAGGGGAAAAGAAAGCTTCAAACGACGATAAAATAGGTGGACTTTTAACAATTTTGTTGATTGGTGCATATGTGCTAGCATTTAACACCATAGGGTTTCTAATTTCTACCGCAGCTTATCTGTTTTTGCAGATGTTGGTGCTTACCCCCGAAGAAAAGCGGAATCTCCCACTGCTTGCAGGTTTAGCTATATCGGCACCGATTCTCATCTATGTTTTGTTCGTATATGTTATCAATACGCCGTTGCCAAAAGGCGTATTTGGTTTTTAAGGAGGCGATAAAATGATTGCAGAAGCAATTCAAATGGTATTGTTCAATCCGGTATGCATACTGCTAATTTTAGTCGGTGTAATTATCGGCATCATTTTCGGCTCCATTCCCGGTCTCTCTGCCTCCATGGCACTGATTTTGTTTTTACCTATGTCTTTTGGTATGGAGCCTATGAACGGAATTTCTCTGTTAATTGGTCTATATTTGGGCGGAATTTCCGGAGGACTCATCTCTGCTATTCTGCTTAAAATCCCTGGTACCGCCTCATCAATAGCTAGTGTATTTGATGGTGGCCCAATGGCGGACAACGGGGAAGCAGGTAAAGCTCTTGGAGTAGGTATACTGACCTCATTTGTAGGCGGACTCATAAGCATATTTGCTTTAATGTTTATTTCTCCGTATCTCGCCAAAGTAACTTTAGCCTTTACATCGGCAGAATATTTTGCCATATCCATCTTTGCCCTTACTATAATTTCTAGCTTATCAGGCAAATCCCTCATTAACGGAATACTTGCCGGTCTATTTGGAATAGCCCTTTCATTAGTGGGAATTGCGCCTGTAGACGGAGCAATTAGATTTACCTTTGGTCAATCCCAGCTTTACGGCGGATTTGAAACAGTAGTAATCCTGATTGGTCTTTATGCTGTCACTGATATCATAAAAACAGGCTTTGACCGTAAAAATATTGTTAACAGCTCAACAAAATATGAGTATAATTTGAAAGGCTATGGAATTTCAGTAAAGCAATACCTGTCCCATTGGAGAAACATTATCCAATCAGCTTTGATTGGGTTGGGAGTCGGTATTCTTCCGGGCATCGGCGGTTCTACATCAAGCCTGCTTTCCTATACGGCAGCACGAGGAAGTTCCAAACATCCTGAGAAATTCGGAACAGGTATAGTTGATGGCATTATAGCCTCCGAAACCGCAAATAACGCCTTAATAGGCGGATCTTTGATCCCCTTGATTACCATGGGTATTCCGGGCAATGTAGCAACCGCTATCTTTTTGGGCGGTCTAACCATACACGGAATATCCCCAGGACCCCTGATTTTTCAAAAGAGCGGACAGTATGTATATGGCATCTTCATAGCCCTGTTGATAGCAAATGTATTTATGCTGATTTTTGAACGTGCCGGCCTGAGGATATTTGTTAAGTTGCTAGATATCCCCAAGTACATTTTGCTGCCTATTGTTATGGTTTGTTGCATAGTTGGAGCATACTGTGCGAATTACAGCATCTTTGACGTGTGGTGTGTAGCTATATTCGGATTGATGGGGTTACTGTTTAAAACTCTCAATGTACCGTCAACGCCTATGATTATTGGCTTTATTCTGGGCTCTATGACTGAGGAAAATCTGCGTCAAGCTTTGATGCAAACCGATGGTAATTGGTCTATTTTTGTCACCCGCCCAATTTCATTTGTTTTCCTGATCATTGCCTTAATTTCCGTTATTATGACTATTAAAAAACAGGTATCTAAGCAAAATTAATAATTTTAAACGACCGTATGATTTCAAGAGCTTTTGAAACCTTGAAATTATGTGGTCGTTTTTGTGTATACCACGGGGGCAGTGGAAACTATTTATGTTGAAGAGGGCGGCATGGGAGATAATATGCAAATCATCCGCCGAGTAGTTTAAATTAGTAAAAGTAATGTTTCACCTCAAACTAAATAGGAAGCATATGGCTATATATAATATCCCCAAACCCTGTGTGAAAGATAGGATAGCCCAGGTTCCCGAGCTTAACCCAATAGATTCTCTTAGAGACGTGTTTTCTGCATTTACTCATAATATCCTTCCCAAACTGAAAAATCCGCTCAAAATGAGCGGATTTTTCCATTAAACACATTCACCTGATTAAATATGATACTCCAGTTAATTACCGTGTCTATTTTTCGTGGCAAATGATTATTTGGTTCATAATCCGGTCCAGCCGATACCCTGCAAAAGGGTCAGTGCAATCATAGCAAATACCGATTGAACCAGAAGCATGGGCAGGAACCACTTGGCGTACTTGTTCCAATCCACACCTGCAATACCCAGCGAACCCATTAGTGTACCTGCTGTAGGGAACAGACAGTTAGAGAAGCCGTCACCGAACTGGAACGCCTGTACTGCAACCTGGCGGGTAACACCCACAAGGTCCGCAACAGGCACCATAATAGGCATAACTGCGGCAGCCTGACCGGAACCGGAGGGTATGAAGAGGTTAATGAAAATGTTGGCAATAAACATAACGTTAGCACCAATAATCGAACCAAATTTGGTCATAGGGATGCTCATAGCGTAAACGATAGTGTTGAGTATTTTACCATTTGCCAGGATGATGGAGATGCCATTTGCAAAGCCCACGATAAAAGCTGCACCCAACATGGTGGAACATCCTTTAAGAAACATCTTGGTGGTGCCGTTAATTCCATAGCCGTTAAAAATGCCGAGGAAGATCGAAAGAATCAGGAATATTGCGGCGAACTTATCGTTACTCCATTTATAATTGATAGAGCCAAAAATGATTGCACCGACCGCACCAAAGGTTGCCAACAGATTGACATAGTGCTTCCAGTTAATTTGCTCACCACTGCTCCCCTCGGTCGCCTCCATTGCACTGGAGCCCATATATTCACCGAGCTGCATACCTGGCTTATAGTTTAGGCTCTTAGTGGGATCCTTACGGACCATCTTGAAATAGCGCATCACAAAGTAATAAGAAATGATAAAGTTAATAATATGTATCACAATACGAACGTTGAGTCCGGAAAATACCGGTAATTCCGCAATCGGGTGCGCAATACCCAGTGTAGACGGATTAGCCCATCCCACGTTAAAGCCGGAATAAGCGCCAAGATAGACCATCAAAAATCCTGATGCGCGATCGAGTCCCATGGTGGTAGTAACCAGAATACCGATTGGAATAAGCGCAACAGTTGGGTTGGCAAATACGCCGGTTGCCCCGCCGATGGTCATAAACGCCATGATTGCCAGTACAACGACAGCATCGTTGGTCTTTTTACCGCCTGCAATCTTAGAAAAAGCCAATTCGATTGAGCGTGTTTGCTGCAGGATATATACTGCAGCGCCGACAAACATAATCATGGTCATCAGAACTGATGCTTTGGTAAAACCGCCTACCGTTGCATTAAATACTGCCCATAACCCTTGGGGGCTCTGTTCAACGGTATGATAGGTGCCCGACACAACGCGATTTACGGTGCCTACTTTTTCATAGTCAAACTCACCGGCTGGGATAATCCAGGTGAGAAGCGCTGCGAAAGCCGTAAGCAGGAACAAAAGTGCACAGGTGTGGATAAATTGGAATTGCTTCTTTTCGTTTTTCATACATATTGCCTCTTTCCTTATAAAATATCAGAAAGCTCCCGCTCAAACGGTAGCGCCCTTCCTCTTCCATATGCGATTACATCTTACAAAAATCAAGCGTATACTGTGCCATAACAGCCGCTGCGACGCCGATAGCTTTTTCGTCAAAAATATTTTTGGGATTGTGCAAGCCAATCCGGCTTTCAGGCAGGTCGTTACCCGTACCTACACGAAATTGTGCACCGGGGCAAAAATCAAGGAAACGAGAAAAATCGTCTGAACCGGGAGAAGGTTTTTCGTACCATATAACGTTTTCGGTGCCTATGGTCTTTTCTGCCGCTGCTGCAATACGGTCAATTACCTCGTCAGCGTTGATGAGAGCAGGAACGCCTTCCTCAATCACTACATCGGCTTCGGCACGCATGGCTTCACAACAGCTTTTTGAAACGCGGCGGATGGCCTCCCAAATATTATGACGGCTCTCTTCGCTGAACGTGCGCAGTGTTCCCTCCAGCTTGACCTCAGATGGTATAATGTTCATTGCAGTTCCACCGTGTATCATGCCAAAGGTCAGTACCGCGGGCTGAAGCGCCGGATTTTCACGGGAAATAATGCTTTGCAACTGGGTAAGCAAATATGCCGAGGTAATAATAGGATCCACACAACGATAAGGATGCGCGCCGTGTCCGCCCGAGCCCTTAACGGTAATTGACACCGCATCGGTAGCAGCGTTGGCAGCACCTTTTATAACGCCAATGCTGCCCGCCGGAAATTCAGGCGAGACATGAACGCCTATAATATTGTCGCATTTAGGCTCAAGTGTCATCAGACCGGCTTCAATCATTTTCTTTGCACCGGTCACCCGCTCCTCTGCCGGCTGAAAAATTAGTCGGACATTACCACAAAGCTCCGATTTAAGCTCATTGAGCACTCTTGCAGTAAGTAATAATGCAGCGGTATGGATATCATGTCCGCACGCATGCGAAAGTTCTACGTTTTGGGAGGCGAACGCAAGGCCTGTCTCTTCGGTGAGAGGTAATGCATCAATATCTTCACGAATGCCAACAGTCTTTCCAGGTTTAGAGCCACGGATAACTGCTATGACACTTGTGGGCAGTCCCGGAAGTTGTTCCCCAACAATACCGTAACGAGCTAGCTCATTGAGAATCAAGTTTGATGTGGCATATTCTTCATACCCAAGTTCGGGATGCGCGTGAATTTTTCGGCGAATTTCGATGGCTTGCGCTGAATACTGATCGATCAATTCATTGACTGTTGTCATTTTTCTCCTTCTTTCCACAAGAGTTTTTATTTTAAACAAATATTTTTATTAAATTATGTGCGATATTTAGATTATATTAACAAAATATGTACTTGTAAAATACATTTTTAGACATCAGCACTATGACCTTTTAGCCATATCATATGTGCAGCGGACAGATACCGGTAGTGTATTAAATAGTGTATTAAAAAATGCACCTTAATACGGCTTTAAGCCACATTAAGATGCATTTTTTTGAAGGGTATTTGCCGACCCTTTTTAACTATGTTCAGCTTCCTTTTGGTAAGTTTCCTTAATCATCTGTACAAACTGTCGCACTGGGTCCGGCGGATCGACGGTTTTATATTCTGCTGTCAACAGCCACTGCATACACGGATCATCCGAATAGAAAAACACTAGCTTGTCTAAAAAAGCGCAGTTTGACAGATAGAATGTCGGGATAATGGCAATGCCAAGATTGTTGGCAGCCAATGCAATCATCGAATCTATATTTTGCGTTTCAATTACACCCGAAGGCGAAATGTCATATTTCGCAAATACATCGCGCATATCATTGTTGATGCGTTGTCCCGCCTTGCCCAGAATCATGTTTTGATTTGAGAGCATCCGCAGATCTATGTATTTAGGATTTTGAGGTGAATTAAGATCGTCCGCCGTCACAAGGCCGGCTAAAAAATGCTCTTTTGAAACGACAAGCAGTCGATGTTGGGTGATTAATGTCTCAAACCAGGCCGCAGACGGATGAGATCTATCTACCTCCGTATGAACAACCACTGCAACGTCTAACTGTTTCTGCGCAAGCATACGGTGGATATTATCGTCGTTTTCTTCATATAGTCGCAACTCAATATTAGGATGTAGTTGGCGAAAAGGTTCAAAAACATGCGAAATAATAAAACTGCCGGTCCATGGGCCAACGCCGATATGCAACTGGCGCATCTCACTGTTATCAGCCTGCGCAATTCTTCGCATATAATGATCATGCAGTCGTGCGGCATCACCGATATATTGCAGGAAGCGTTCTCCCGCCGCGGTGAGCGCCAATGGCATCTGACTGCGGTCAAGCAGGCGTGTACCCAACTCAGCTTCGAGCTGGGTTAGGAATTTGCTCAGCGTAGACTGAGAAATATACAGCTTCTGTGCCGCTTTTGAAATATTTCGCTCCTGTGCAATTGTACGAAAGTATTGAAAAGCCCTAAAATTGAAAAGCACGTCATCGACTCTCCTATCGCGCTGTAAGGTTGCTATTATGGTGCAGTGCTAAAGAACTGCTCGTCTACTATAATACTATATTTCTATTAATAAAACGACAGGTTATTTCAGAAGGTACCTATGCAAATAATATTCAACAATGTATAGGGCGCGGATTTTTAACGAATCCGCGCCCTATACATCATATACATAAAAGAGGTAAATGAAATCAAATAATCCTGCAGTCAACAAGTTCGCCGCTATATACAGCGTCTACTGCTAAAGCAGCACCCATCGACATTCTTTTAAGTGCTTCAGTTGTAGAAGCGGCGTTATGTGGTGTAAGAATTACATTCTCCATATTAAACATTGGGTTTGAGCTTTGTGCAGGCTCAGGGTCGCTAACATCAAGACCTGCGCCGCCTATTTCACCATTTAAAAGAGCTTCAATTAGGGCTTGTTCATCTATTATTGCACCTCTTGAACAATTAATTATAGTTGCGCTGTTTTTCATCAATTTAAATTCTCTTTGACCAATTGAGTGCCTAGTCTCATCGGTAAGAGGTGAATGAAGGCTTATGTAATCTGATCTCCTAAAAATATCATCACAGTTATCTACAATCTCTACACCTTCAGGGGTGCCTTTGGTGAACGGATCGTAGGCAATAACGTGCATATCAAACCCCGAGCGGCATATTTTTGCCACCATAGATCCAATTCGACCATAACCTATCAATCCTAGTGTTTTCCCGGATAATTCTGTGCATTCCAACCTGTTTTTAACGTCGTATCCGCTCTCGCGGTATCCGTTTGCCATTGCAGGCATATTTTTTGCACAGGCCATCATTAAGGCAACAGTATGTTCAGCGACTGAAAGGCTGTTGCCATTAGGCACTATCGTGACAGGGATACCTAACGCCCTTGCAGCTTCGATATCAATGTTATCATACCCTACACCGTGTTTTGCTATTACTTTAAGAGACGGTGCAGCCTGCATTATTTCTTTTGTTATCTTACTAACTCTGACTATTATAGCGTCACAATCTGATATTTTCTCAAGGATATCTTCTTTTTCTCGACTTTTTGCGTATACTATTTCCCAACCATGGCTTTTGAGATAATCAGGTCCGCAAGGGTCAATAAATTCGGGTAATAAAACCTTTGGCATGTATATATCTCCTTAGGATTCTCTCTATAGTAACTGATCATTTAATCTTCGGCAGATTTAGCGTTGGCATCTCCAAGGGTTTTCTTATTAAACATTTTAAGAAAAATGGGGGAGAACAATCCAAAAATAACCATTACAGCCAGAAGAATAGAAATAGGTCTCGTTAAGAAATATGTCATCATGTTTCCTCTTGAGAGCACAAGCGCCTGGCGCCAGTTCTGCTCTGCCATCGGACCAAGAATTAGACCCAGTACGATAGGAGCGGTAGCAAAACCCAGCTTACGCACAAAATAACCTAGAAATCCGAAGGCTGTCATAATAAACACATCAAACATACTATTGTTTATAGCATAGGCACCTATTGTTGAAAGCCCTACTATTATGGGGCACAAAATTGTCATAGGCACTATACTTACCTTAACAACCTGTTTTGCAACGAGTAAACCTATGATACCCATTAAAATATTAGCGGCCAAAAATCCGAAGATTAAGCAATAGGTGATATCGCCTTGCTGTGTGAATAGTTGATGACCGGGAACAAGTCCTTTTATTGTAAGACCGCCTAACATTATTGCAGTCACACCGCTGCCAGGTATTCCGAGCGTTAATAAGGGGATAAGTGCGCCACCCGTAACGGCATTGTTTGCAGATTCAGAAGCAGCAAGGCCCTCTATTGAGCCATTGCCAAATTCATGAGGAGTCTTTGAATGCTTTTTTGCATAGTTATAGGAAACCCAAGAGCCTATATCAGACCCAGCACCAGGAAGAATTCCAACAAGAATTCCAATAATTGAAGATAAACCAATAGTTGGAATTATTTTTTTTATTTCTGATTTACTGGGTAAAATCTTACCCTTTAGCAATTTGCTTGGATCATCGGTTATTTTGTTCTTTCCTTTAACTATATCTTCGACGGAAATCATGACCTGAGAGATAGAAAACAAACCTATCATAGCGGGAACAAGCTGTATACCCGATTCAAGGGCGATAGAGCCGAATGTAAATCTGGGTGTGCCATTCATAATGTCGAGACCTATACAACCTATTAAAAGACCAAACATACCCGACATAAGACCCTTTACCATAGAATCTCCTGCTAAGCTACCGATTATAGTTAAACCAAACAAAGCAAGAAAAAAGTATTCGAGGGATGAAAATAAAAGAGATACTTTTGCAAGGGTAGGGGCGATAAACAAAAGAGCCAAAGCACTGATTGTTCCACCTATCATAGAAGCGATGGTAGATATACCAATCGCCTTTAAACCCTCACCTTTTTTGGTAAGAGGAAACCCATCAATGGCAGTAGCTGCAGAGGCAGGGGTCCCCGGTGTATGTATTAAACATGCAGTAATTGATCCACCATAAATAGCGGCAGTATAGACAGAAACCAAGAGAACAAGTCCAGCAGCAGTACCCATTCTAAAGGTTATCGGAATTAGAAGTGCCACCGCCATACTCGCTGAAAGGCCCGGTAATGCTCCTACCACAATACCGCCAAAAACGCCTATTATGCAGGAGAAAAGCGCCTCTAAAGTGAAGAAGTTTTGAAGTGCTTGTAGCAACATGTGTTTACCCTCCTTATAACAGGCTTACTTTTAGCCACATAATAAATAAGACATATACAAATGCCATATATCCTGCTGTAACAGCAGCTATAATCCAGTATGGTCTTACCTTCATAAAATACATTGTGCTAACTAACATAATTATTGTAGAAGGGAAGTATCCAACTATCGAAAATAGCACCACGTAAATAGCGATGCTGATAAAGTAAAGTATAGGCATTTTCATAATACTTAAATTGAGAGAAGAATCTCCCGACGCTTTAAAAGCTTGTATGATCATAATGGTATTAAGAATAGCAAAAGTAGAAATGATCAGTTTAGGAAAAAGAGCAGTTTCGGGAAGCATTTTCGTAGACATATAAAAAGCGCCAAGCAGCACAGCATAAATAACGGATCCGCATATTAAATCCTGTTTGGTTTTCGAACTCATTAGCACACCTCCGGTATAGTTGCGTTGTGCCCACTGCTACTCTATAGCAGTGGACACAACAATTAATTAAATAATCAATATTTAATTAACACCGTATACTGCTTTCGCAGCATTCACGCCATCGTCGAGGAATTTTGCGTATTCTTCTTGAGGTACAAACTCTGTTGCTGCGCCGATTGCTTCAAGCGCGCTAATTGTTTTAGGATCGTTGATGCTTTCTACAATTGCGTTGTATAGAATCTCACGCACAGCAGGGTCAACGCCCTTAGGAAGTGCATATCCTCTGGAAGAGTTGCCATATATTTCGCCAAAACCAAGTTCCTTACAGGTGGGGACGTCGTCCATAAGGCTTACACGCTCAGGAGCAAATACGCACATTACAGTAAAGTCGCCGTTCTTTTTTCCGGTAAGTACGTCAGAAACGTTTCCGACAAGAATATCGGTGCTCTTGTTTAACAAATATGTCTCGTTATCCTTAGCACCCTTTGTGGTTACAATTTCAATCTTTGTGCCAAGTTCTTTGTTCATACGCTCAACGATAGTGCCGTCATCAGACATTATTCCTGCAGCGGAAGAACCAACAATAAGGGTATTATTTTTTGCATACTCAATAAAAGATGCCATGTCATTGAAGCGTGTTTCATCTTTGCGACATGCAACGACGTTATAGTCCGACACGTGGTTGCCAAGAAGATCAAAATCGTTGTGATCATATTCTCTGGGGTTTGCAGTATCATATTTGCCCATGGTTACGTTAGGCGAGTTTATAAGAGAGAAGGTATATCCGTCAGGTTCAACAGTTTTAATAACTTCACTCCAACAAACCCAACCGCCACCGCCGTTTTTATTTACAACAGTTACAGGTTGACCGATTTTTTCAGTCATAGATTCTGCGAGGATTCTGCAAAGCAGATCTGAGCTTCCGCCTGCGGAAAATCCACAATATAATGTAATGGGCTTGGTGGGGTAATCTACTTTGGTGTTCTTCTCCTTGGAAACAGAATCCGACTGGCCGGCAGAAGTGCTGGATGGAGTGGTGGATGCAGAGCCACCGCATGCCGCCAATGCAAAAACCATAGCTAGTGTTAAAGCGATTGCAATTAATTTTTTCATCCCTAATTCTCCTTGTTATAATTTTATAAAACTTTTAAACTAAATTGTTTAAAATGTTTACGATTATAGATAGACACAGCCTATTTCCTTAAGCTTTTCTTCTACCCAGGGTCTTACATACTCGCCTTTTAAGATTCCTTTCATAATGGAATCTTCTTTAGCTAATACTGCTTTAGACTTTTCAAGAACTTCAAGGGCATCATCAGGTCTGATGACAACTACGCCATCATCGTCGCCTACTATAATATCACCGGGATGTACGACACGTCCACCGACCGAAATAACGCCGCCTATCTCACCAGGTCCGTTTTTGTAAGGGCCGTTGGGCGTAATTCCTTTAGCAAAAACATGAAAATCATCAAGAGCCGCAATTTCCTCGGTATCTCTTATACTTCCGTCAACCACAATTCCTGCAATCTTTTTAACTTTACAGTAATTCGCCATAAGAGCACCTAAGATAGCTCTTTCACTTCCGCCACCCGCATCAATCATAATGACATCGCCTGGCTGTGCCATGTCCATTGCTTTGTGGAACATCAGATTGTCACCTTCGGGAACTTTTACAGTAAAAGCTGTACCTACCAAGGTTCCTTTTCCGGCATTAATGTGCCTTATTGAATAGTGGATAGCTGCAGTTCTCCCCATGTTGTCATCGATGTTTGCAACAGGTATATTGCGAAAACTTTGCACCAGCTCTTTTGGAGGACGAGTAAAGTCCCCGTAAATTCTGCAACCTGGATTAACCATTTCATTTTGCTCCTTTTATAAGATTTTAACTAAGTCTCTAGCAATTACCGATCGGTTAGCGATATACTTTTCTGAGACACTTTTATTGTTCAGCACATCATTAGTTAATGAAATTGCTAATTCAATTTGAGTTTTTTGCGATTTTTCACCGTAAAATGCACTATGACATGTTAACATTACATTTTCCATTTTAAGCAATGGGTTTTCAGGACTAATGGGCTCTTGTTCAAAAACGTCCAGACCCGCAAAACGAATTTCTTTGTTTTGAAGTGCACTTATAAGTGCTTTTTCATCGATTAATCCTCCTCTTGCGATGTTTATTATCATTGCAGATTCCTTCATTTTACCAAACGCATTTGAATTGAAAATGTGCTTAGTTTTATCGTTTAGTGGGGCGTGCAATGAAATTATATCTGAACGCTTTAGCAAATCGTCAAAGCTGACAAATTCAACATCAAAATCTTTTTTTACATCGTCAGTTACAAAAGGGTCACATGAAATTACTTTGGAACCAAATCCATCGTGAAGCATTTTATATAAGGGACGAGCTGAACCTCCAAATCCAAAAAGGCCAATAACCATTGAGCTCATGTCCGAAGGCAAAAAATAAGAAGCCTTTGGCCATTTGCCCTTTCTTATATTTCTATCGTAATATGCGGCATTTCTTAACAGCCCAAGTATGAGCGACATAGCGTGGGTAGCAAGCTCGTCGACACAAAAATTAGGCATAAACATGATGAGGGTATTGGTTTCTGATGCAGCTTCAAGGTCAATTGAATTAACACCTATACCAAAACGCTGCACCATTTTAAGCCTTGGCAGCGAATGAAGAACTTTAGATGTTATCGGAGGATTTCCTGTAGCGAGAATTGCATCGGCATCTTTGCACCCGCTAATAAGTTCGTCTTCGGATAAATAATGCTCTAATCTAACATGAATATTATTTTTAAGCATCATTTTACTTATATAATCTAAATTGGTTTTACTGACGCTTCCGTAGTTGCTGTCTACAACAACTGCATTAAACATTGCCATCATTCCTTTCGCTAATATTAACATGCAAAATACATGCCAACTATAGAGAGTTTTAGAAATCTATAAGAATGAACAAAATTATTTAAAATAACTATCATAAATGACAATAACGAAACTAATTGATGAGAATTAGTTTCGTTATTTAAAAGCAGTGTTTTTTGTTTAACAATATAAAAATCAAACATATTGCATATAGCAATACAACTATTGCAAATTACAATATTGCGCTATTTTTCATAAGATTTTAACTTTCTCCATAACGTTGTGCCATCTATTTCTAATATTTTTGCGCAATCAGTTTTGTTCCCTTTTGTGCATTCCAGTACTTTAGAAATATAATCTTGTTCTAACTGTTTGAGCGACATTAATTTTATTTTATCGTGATTAATAACGTCAGATTTTTCATCGTATTCATATACCAAATTAAAAGTATCCATATCTATAATACTCTTATGAGACATTATCATTAACTTTTCTAGAAAATTCTCAAGTTCTCTTATATTTCCGTGCCACTCAAATGTTATTAATTGGTTTAGTACTTCATTGGTAACACCTAAGATGCTTTTATTTAGCTGGCGGTTTTTTGATCTAATTAGTGCGTCAATTATAGGCGGAATATCTTCTTTTCTTTCACGCAAAGGGGGGACATGTAAGTCCAAAACGCTAAGACGATAATAAAGGTCCTCTCTAAAATGCCCTTTTTCTACCAGTCTTTTAAGGTCTTTATTTGTTGCCGCTATAATTCGGACATCTATGGTTCTAAGCTTATCATCGCCTATGCGCATTATTTCCTTTTCTTGCAAAACACGTAGAAGCTGCGCTTGCATAGACAAAGTAATTTCACCTATTTCATCAAGAAATAGCGTGCCTGTACTTGCCATTTCAAAAACACCTTGTTTACCATCACATCTTGCGCCGGTAAATGCGCCTTTCACATATCCAAACAGCTCGCTTTCAAGCAGATTTTCAGGCAATGCTGCACAGTTTATAGCTACAAAGGGTTGCTTTTTTCTTAAGCTTGAATTATGTATGCTTTGGGCTAATAACTCTTTTCCTGTCCCTGTTTCTCCAGTTATTAGTACAGTGCTGTCGTGTTGGGCAAAGGTTTTAGCAAGATGCTTTGTGCGAAGAATGGCTGGGGAATTGCCGATTATAGAAGAAAAAGTGCACTTTGCAATATGACCTTTAAGTCGCATGTTCTTTTGTGCTCTCAAACCTAATTCATGAATTTCTTGAGCGTCACGCAGGGAGTAGAGAGAGCCACTGCGATTATAGGCAATATCAAGTTGGGTTTTTTGAAGCAAAACAAATATGTTTCCCTTTTCTCTATCATCAATTGTTTCAGGAGAGAATACGTCTACAACCCTTTTGCTTTTTAAAAGATCGTGTATATTTACGCCCAACTCGTTTTTTGAATTTACACTTAAAAGCCGTTCCGCTGCGTGATTCATAATTGTTATACAATCTTTAGAATCAACTGCTATCATCCCTTCGCTGGAATAATCCATAATAGCTTGAACCACTTTGTTACGGTGTTCTCTGCTTGTTTCAATCTGCAAAAGCATTTGAGAATTTGTTAAAGCGACCTCAAACATGCGTGGATCTATACCAAATAAAATTCCGACTTTGCCCATGTTTTTTGCTGTTTCAACGCAAGGAGTACCGCTTATAACTACTTCATAGTTCCCTTGGTTGATAAACTCTTCTGCTTGATCTGTTAGAGGGCGATCGTGTGTATATTCTTTTATATCAATCATTCTTGCCCGTTCTTTGAAAACTTCAAGACATTGCCTAGCAGTATAGCTTACATTTGAACTTCCAACAATCAGTATTTTATCAGAGTATTACAATGCCTCATTAATTGCCGTTATAAACTCCATTCCTCCGAATGTCATTTCTAACACAGGAATTAAAAGCTGCTTTTGCAAAAAACGTGCGGTAGTTCCAATGCTGACAACTACTCTGGTGCCTTTGCTTATCATATCAGTTGCGATTTTTAGAGCTTCCCCCATGGAACCATAATAGACAGGGTAATTAAACCCTTTTGATTTTAGCAATTCTCTTATTATATCTATCATTTTTGTGTTTGGAATTATAAAAAGTATAGAATTATCCATTAAAGAAACCCCCATAGGAAAACTAATCAATTACTATATATGATTACACAATTTTATTATTAAGACAAGAAAAAATTACTTAAGTCTACCTCTTTAATAAGGTTTGTAAAAATACCGGCTAAGCCATAAAAGCCTAGCTGTTGCTGTTTAAATACAAAATTTGGCGTTCCAAATACCTGGCTTACACGGGGCACTTCATGGGTAAAGGTTTAAAAAAAGCATCCAAAAAACGCTATAACAATTGCCCCTTGGTACCGAGCATTTTCGGCACTCAAGGGGCAATTGTTGATCAAATTTTTAATTTGGCGGATGATAACATAAAATTGGTCAGATTTTAGTATCAGTACAGATTTCAAGTAGTTAAAGCACTGCTACCGATCGCGCTTAGAGGGCATGCTTGAAAAATGTATCCAAGCTTGCCACCAACTGAAGAAAAATAGGATGATCATCAAACATAAAGTCATTATGCTTGCCATCAATCTTATAAAGTTGGTTGTGATCGCCATGCAATGTGCTAAAGAATGCGACAGACTCTTGTGCGGGGTGCAGAAGATTATCTTTTCCATACCCAACAAAGACTGGGATATTTAGTGCATCGGAGTAGTCTTCCGCATTGAATTCTAAAATAGACTGACCTATTTCAAGAGAAATTTCCTGGCCATATCCCTTCACGACATAAAGGTTCTCCACGACAACATCCTTGGTTTCGGGATCCAACGGATAAAAGTGGAAGGGGTTGTCAAACTTTCTTTCACCGGATTGAATAAAGCGAATTCTTTCCTGTTTGACTTCTTCTTTCAGCTTAACGAAGTCTGCATAGGTATTCACGCTTGCCAACCAACGCTCACCGTTGTAGAAGCCATTCAGACCAGCAACCGCCTTTACCATCGGTTCAAGAGCCGCAGCCTTCATGACCAAAGCTGCAGCCATTCCCCAACCCACCAAAAGTATTTCTTCACTGTTTACTTCCTTTTGGAGGGAAGCGAAAACCACTGCATTTCGGATATCTTCGACCTGTTCTTCCAACTTGCACACACCACTGGGGCCCTCATTTTCCAAGAATCCTCTGTAGTCAAAGCCGAAAACAGCATACCCCTTTTTGGTTAATGCACGAGCATATAGAGCAGGATAAATTGAATTTAATCCCATGTACCCCGAGTTCACAACAACACAGGGATATTTTTCACCCTCCTTGTAATCTTCGGGCAGATAAAGAATAGATGCCAAGCGGTACCCATTGCTATAAAACGTTAAATTTTTTTCCTTCATGTTACATCCTCCTTGATTGTATGACTGATAAAGTGCCGGAACACTATAATCCTAGCTCAAAAGTTTTTGGGGTGTTTGCCGTACAATTTCTTTTAAAGTAGAGGTAGAGACGCCTTCTTGCAACATCGCTTGCACGAAACGCAATAGTTCTAAGGCAGGGTAGTCTTCGTTTAATTGCCCCCGGTCGGTGACCATAATGACCCGCCTGGGATTCAGAGTTCTAAGGCAATTTGCCATTTCTAATTGTGTAATAGTCTTTTCTTTAATGGTCGCAAAAACTTTTTCAATGTAGACACCTTGTTCACAAAGTTCTTTCTGAATGCGTTGTGTCACGAGCGTGCGCATCCAATCGGGATGGGTTAAAACTGTTTTAATTCCCATTGCAAGCGACTTTTGGCACAGCGCCAAGGATTCCTCTAGGCTAATGTGACCGGTTGCGACGCACGCATCGTAGTTTTTGATGATATCCAGTATTTCCAGTATTTCTTGGTTGATTTGACCTTCTGCATCAAAAACCGACAAGCCTTTTCGCTTAAAAAAATCTCCGGGCATATCGCCCATCCGCAAAGAATGGGCAGCATCTCGCGTAGGCATCCACACCATTCGGCCACCGGCTTTCAAAAAACTTTCGACAGCGTATGGATTGAAACCGCCAACGGGGTAATTTAGAGCAAGTCCACCAAAAGCTTGTGCCTTGGTTTTACAATGTTCATTTGCCATCATGGCTCTGCTTTGCGTTTGCTCATAATGACTTTTAATCAGAATCCCTGCTATGCCTGCGTCATCTGCTTGTTTGAGTGCCTCAAAGTCATCTAGCTTTCTGGGGAAGTGAGATGGTGCGGTGTGGATGTGCAAATCATACCCACCACAAATAATTTCCTTTGCTTTTTCAAGGAACATTTTATTCTCCCAAATCGAATTCTGGAATTTTGGTATACGCACCCTTATCTGCAGAAGTAGCCATGGCAGCAAACTTGGCAAGTGCCGGAGTTCGTGGTTTTTTGATGTGTTTGACCGACTTCATTCTCTCTTGAATTTCTTCCGCTGATACTTCTAAATCTAGCTTTCGATTGGGAATGTCGATATGAATGATATCGCCATCCCGAACAGCAGCAATCGGACCACCCGCAGCAGCTTCAGGACTGATATGTCCAATGCACGGGCCTCTAGTCGAACCAGAAAACCTACCGTCCGTCACCAGGGCGCAGCTTTCATCCATACCTCTGCCAACCAACAGGGAGGTAACCATGTGCATTTCTCGCATGCCTGGACCACCTTTGGGCCCTTCGTATCGGATAACGATAACATCACCTGATTGGATGCGATCCCCAACAACAGCCTCGACGGCATCTTCCATCGAATGGAATACCTTAGCTCTGCCGGTAAAAGTGTACATTGAGGGCTTCACGCCGGACTTTTTGACCACTGCGCCGTTGGGCGCTAAAGTGCCCGAAAGAATTGCTAGACCACCATCTTGGCTTTTGGGGTTTGAAATGGGGAAGATGACGTCATTTTCAACCAAAGGGACCGATGCAAGATTCTCTTTGACTGTTTTACCCGTAACGGTGAGATGATCATCCTCTAGCCACTGCTCGATCGATTTCAATACAGCGGGCACCCCTCCAACATCATGCAATGCCGAAACCGGATAGGCACCGGAGGGTTTTAAATTACAGATATATGGAACTTTCCGACTAATCGCATCAAAGTCCTCCAGCGTTAGTTCAACATTGGCCTCGTGCGCAATCGCCATGAGATGCAACACCGTATTACTCGAAGACCCCATTGCCATCGTGGCAGCAATACCGTTACGCAACGCTTGTCGGGTGAGAATCTTCTTGGCGGTGAGATTTTCTTTGATCATTTCCATGACTCTCATTCCGGCTGCTTTTGCAAGACGGCGCTTTTCTGAAGAAACGGCAAGTGCTGTGGTGGAATGAGGCAACGACATACCCAAAATTTCTGCAAGAAAACTCATCGAGTTTGCAGTGCCCAACATAGCACATGTTCCGTACGAAGGCAATGCCACCTTTTCAAATTCCAACAGTTCCTCGTAGGTGTATTTTCCCATTTGCGTTTGACCGATAAATTCACGCATATCGGTTAATGTGATCACATCAATATCCTTATACTTTCCTGCCATCATAGGACCGCCGGGAATGATAATGGCTGGAATGTCAAGTCTTGCAGCAGCCATCATCATACCAGGGACAATTTTATCACAACCGGGTAGCATGACCATGGCATCAAACTGGTGCGCTTCTACCATGAGTTCAATCGAATCAGCGATCACCTCTCGACTGGGCAAAGGATAGCTCATGCCCTTATGTCCTTGACAAATTCCATCACATAATGCAATTGTGTCAAATTCACGGGGCACACCACCCGCTTCGATAATGCCATGCTTTACAAAATCTGCAATCTCACGTAGATGGATGTGACCCGGAACCATTTCGGTAAAAGAATTGACAACGGCAACAAAAGGTTTTTTAAAATCATGGGTATCCAAACCGGTGCTGTATAACAAAGCTCGATGTGCAGAGCGTTCCATACCATTGGTTAGGACACCACTACGATGGTCACTAAAGTGCATTGGCTTTCCCATAATCACAAATCTCCTACTATGTATTTTAATTTTCGTTAAACAAAAATGCACACTATAATCCAGCTAATATCTATACTAGGCACTTCTTTTTGAAAAGTAAAACAAAATTACTTACAGGTGACACAAATAATTACTTGTGGCTTTTTTGCCCGTATGCTATAATGCACTGGAGCTAGGGAAGGGAGGATGTAATGGATTTACGCCAGAAGATGTTTCTTGCAATTGCGCAAGAAATGAGTATTACAAAAGCAGCTAAACGTCTTTTTGTAACCCAGCAATGTGTCAGCATTTATTTAAAAAAGATGGAGGAGGACTATGGTTGCACCTTTTTCAACAGAAGACCTCGTTTATCGTTAACAGCAGAGGGAAAAGAAATGTTGGATACTTTGTGGCAGATACAACTGATTGAGCAGCGCTTTGAACAACGACTCGAAGAAATGCAAAGCGGTGTTTGTGCCACCATTCGTTTTGGCATCAATTCTACTCGGGCAAGAATTATCTCGAATAATTTATGCCGAAGATATAACGCAATTTATCCAAAAGTTAAGATATCATTTGAGTTTCGAGATACCAGAGCGATGGAAAATATGCTGGCACAGTATCAATTAGACTTGTTTTTGGGCGTTAATACTTCAGATAATGCTTTATTTGTCCTGAAACCCATGCGAACCGAGCCGATATTCTTTGTTTGCACAGAACAATTACTCAAGAAAAGCTTGGGAACAAATTTTGATATTATCTCTTCTCAAAGTTTATCGTTAAAAGAAATATCGAAATTTCCAATGGTGAGAAATTCAAACGACAGTACACTAAATGGACTATTGGATAAACACTTGCTTGATCAAGGGTTAAGCTTAGACTGTGCTTATTTCATGAGTGACTATGAAAATCAGTTTGAATTATGCCGTCAAGGGATCGTAGCGGCGTTTTGCCCCAAAATGATGTTAAAGCGTGTAATAGATCTTAATTTCACCTGCTCATTTCATCAGCGCTTATTGGTATTTGATATTAAAGACGTACAAGATCGATTGAATTTACAGCTTGTGACTCATAGCGGAATTCGACAACCTGATTTTATCAATGTTTTTATTGATCAACTCCATTCAGAATTGCAAATTTGCGAAAATGAAATTGATAGTTATAAAAATTAGCCTGCAAAATCTTATAATATTAAGAGCTTGCCCCCTTTTAACTACAGGGGACAAGCTCTTTTAAATTGTGGATTAAACTAGTTCAATTATTTATATATAGCTTCCTCACAACTTCTTGTATTTTTTTTTCAAATTCTTTCAAGTAATAGGGCTTTTCAGCATGTTGAAGTGAAACAAGATCCAGCCGTAATTTATTCCTGAAAGCTTCCAAGTTCAAGACATGAATATACTCTTTTTTCTCACAGTGGGCATTATGCCTATTGACTTTGGAAAGTAGCATCTGAGGGCAAAACATTGCGAACAATCCCTTGGAACAGAGCGAAAGCTGTGTTTCTACATCGCTTATATCATACGTGTTATATAATTCCATGTGGTTTGCCTTTAAATAAGACTGCAACAAGAAGTTGATAGCACCGGTCTTATAACTTCCAAGGAAAGGAAGGTGGGTAAAGTACTTTAAATTTGGATGCAATAAAATGTTGGTATATTCGGCTTCATTAAAATGCTTTCGCAACAAGCCTTCCGAAACAATAAAACCAATGTTTTCGTTACGCAGCAGCTGATAAGAAAAATTCTCATGATATTGGGTATTGATACCAAAGAACAGGTCAATCTTTGCCTCCAATAATCGTTGTTCCAAAATGACCGTATCATCCATCAAAAAGCTTATTTTCACTTCTGGGAATTTTTCATAATACTCCGGTAGTATCTGCGGCAGCAGAACCTGAGCACGGGAAGAGTTGATTCCCACGACAAAACTACCTTTCTCACCTTTTGTGCGTTGTTCCATATTTTTCAACATCATAGACTCAACTGCTTGCATTTGTTGCAACGACTGAAGCATTGATTTCCCGGCTTCTGTTAATTGGAAGCGTGGCTTTCTTGTGAAAAATTGTAGTCCGAACTGCTTTTCGATTCGTTTAATATGATCACTGATACATTGTTCTGTAACCGAAAAATGAAGAGCAGCTTTACTGATACTCATTTCTTCGGCGACAATAACAAAAACTTCATAGTTTGTTTGCACTATATTAACCCCCATAAAAAACAACTCGTTACTTTTTAATGAATAGTACCATCAAACTTTTTAAATATCAAGAAAAATATTGATATTTTAACTTTATAACTTGTTTGACGTTGTATATTTTATGGCGTAAATTAAAGATGCTTCATAAACATCATTTGCACGACTTAAGTCTGTTCAGAATTAAAATCAACATTAAAAGGTTATAATACCGGACATTTTCTAAAAATGTCCCCAATATACCCTCTATCACATCACTTGCTCTACGGCTGTTGAGCATTTAATTTTAGCCATGTGAATTCTAGCACAAAAAGATATTGTCAGTTTCGCTCAACGCTGCAAGCTTGAGTATTTCAATTCACACCGGCAGAGCCGGTGGTAGTTTGGCGCTAAAGCTACAATACAAGGAGGAGGAGAATTATGGTTCGACTAACACCCTATGAACAACAAATGCTAGATGGCAAAATGGGGGCCTTTAAGCAAAAAGCCTTAGAGTTTATTGTTCGCTACGCAGAGGTTCTAGGAGCAGAGGAGCTTTGCGAAATATCGAGAGCGACTTGCTTTATCGGTGCACAACACTATCTAGACTGCTATCCGGATGACAAGGACTATGAGGAGATTTTTTCTGAATTTTATCTATCCAGTGATGAAACGGTGCCGTTCGGTACCACTGCTCCCCGTTGCAAAGCTCAGACTTGTGCTGCATGTTGTGATATCGAGGATCATGAAAAAACACATCTTCCAGAAGAATTTGTGAAAAAGAATCGCAGATTCCTTGAAGCGACTAAGAAAATGGGAATCTCTATTGTAGATTCCTGCACCCCTTACTATTGCGGGTGGGTGCCCATGATGGGGGAACATTTTGTCACAACAGAATCGAGCAATGTCGTCATTAGCAACACGATCTATGGCGCTTGTGGTAATTCAGACGGTGTCGAGGCGGCTGTTTGTGCTGCAATTTCGGGTCGAATTCCCAAATGGGGCATGCATGTCCCTGAAAATCGTTTTGGTACCTGCCTTTTTCATCTTGATTTCGAAGTGCATACCCAGATGGAATGGGATCTGCTCGGATTTACGCTGGGAAGATTATTACCGAAGCATGAGGTACCCATTATCGAGAATGGCTTGTATAACATCGAGATTAATAACATGCGGCAACTTTGTGCTGCACTGTCCGTGACCAGCGCAGCAGAAATTTGCCATATTGTTGGGCACACGCCCGAAGCCAGAACGTTGGAAGATGCACTTGGCGGAAAAGAACCCAAGTATGTCATCCATGTAACTGAACGGGACATGCAAGAATCCTTGGCTATGATCTGCGATAAAGGTAGCGGGCCCGTCGATTTTGTCAGCATCGGTTGTCCGCATATTTCTCTCGATGAGATTCAAGCAATTGCTTCTTATGTAAAGGGAAAACATTTACCTGCCGGTACAGAGCTTCAGATTTGGACCGACTATGCAGTCAAATCATTGGCAACGCTTAATGGCTACACCAAGATTATTGAGGAAACCGGTGCATCGGTATTGACCGGTAGCTGTCCCATTGTCATGAAGGAAGAAAGTCACAAACATGCTAAGTCGATGGTACTGTTTGGGTCGAAGCAAGCATTTGGAATTCGTCATCAAAGTAGCGCTACCGTTTACTATGGAGAAGTCAAGCGTTGCATTGATGCTGCTTACAAAGGCAGGTGGGAGGAAGCATAATGAAGGAATTTGTTTTAAAGGGTAGAGGCGCGTTGAAGGGCATTGCAGAGGGTGAAGCTGTCGTTTGCCCTGATAGTATCGCAGGCAATTCTGGCGCTTTGGGTGATACCGATGGTGTCATTTATGAACGCGGCAATGTAAACTACGGTGTTTGCATCAATGGCAAGATTCTGGTAGTTCCCTGCGCAAAAGGCTCCAATGGCTTTTCTGCCCACTTTAAAGGGGCGCAAATCGCAGGAGTTACCCCTGCCGGATGGGTTGCTACCCGCATGGATGCAAGACTTGGTGTTGCAGTTGCAAGTATGGGAATTCCCTGCGTCGCCGATTTTCCGGAAGATCAGAATCCGTTGGATAAGATTAAAACCGGTGATTGGGTGAAAATTGATGGGACTACCGGTGAAATCATTGTTAAGTCGAAAAAATAAAGAAACGAGGAGAAATTTCTATGACTTTTACGCCGTATTCCATGCTGATTGATTTTTGTATTATGTCTGCCTTCCTATTCATAGGACAAATTCTGCGCAGCAAAATTAAATTCCTTCAAAATTATTACATACCTTCTTCCTTGATTGCTGGTTTCCTCGCTCTGTTCTGTGGCCCCCAGTTCTTAAATATTGCACCCTTTAGCGAAAAAACTGGTTCTTATGCCTATCTTTTGGTTTGCGTGTTGTTTGCGGGTCTATTTCTCGGGAAATCTGAAAAAATCAGTCCCGCAAAAATTATCAATAAGGTTGGCGACACCTTCTTAATCAACATGTCTAGCGAAATTATCGGCTTTGCCATTCCAATGGTTGTAGGCGGCGCTATTCTGCTGGCCCTGTTCCCCAACGTGTTCCCCGAGCTGTCAATTCTGCTACCCGCAGGCTTTACTGGTGGTCACGGCTATGCGGCCGCAATCGGCGGAACGCTTAATAATCTGCTCGGACGTGACGACGCCGTTATTATCGGCCAGACTTTTGCAACCTTTGGGTTGTTGACAGGCATTTTTGGTGGTATCATTTCTATAAACTATGCCACCAGAAAGGGTGCAACCAAGCTGATCAAAAGTATCGGTTCGTTGCCGGAATCCTGCAAAACAGGCCTGATTCCTGTCGGCGAGCGTAAATCGATCGGCGAAGAAACCGTCCATCCTATGTCTATTGATCCTCTGGCCTGGCACGTTGTGCTTGTACTTATGGCCACTGGCATGGGCTACGGCGCTTATCAGCTTTATAAACCGTATGCACCCAATATCGAGGTTCCGATGATGTGCCTGACCATGTTGGCAGGCGTACTTATCCAAAGCATCTTGAACAAAACCGGTTATGGCAGCTATGTTGATAAGCATGCAATCGACCGCATTGGAAGCGGCGTCACCGACTATCTTGTAGGCTTTGGTATAGCCACAATAAAAGTTTCGGTCGTGCTTAATTACCTCTGGCCTATTATCATCATGTGCCTTATCGGTGCGACCTGGGCGCTCTGTCTCGTGTTTTTTATTGGCAGAAAACTTTTCAGAAATTTTTGGTTTGAGCGTTCAATATTCATTTTTGGTTATATCACCGGCGTTGTTGCCATCGGCGTCACCTTGCTGCGAATTGTCGACCCGGAAAATAAAAGCGGTACGCTTGATGATTTCGGAACAGCCTTTACGCTGCAATCAATTATTGAACTGTTTATCGTAACGATGGTACCGGTATTTGCGGTGAGCATGGGCGTTATCCCGGTTGGTTTAATCCTGCTCGCAATTGGTGTTGCCATGCTGTTGCTTTGTCGCTTAAAATATGGCGTTTATAAAATGCCTATGGACGCTTTGCGCCAGGGTGAAGCACAGATCATCGAGTCTTAACTTTTCTCACAAATACACTGCGTTTAAAAGGTTTATACTAAAAAGTTTATACTCATAAATAGGAACCCCCGGCTACGCCGGGGGTTCCTATTGCTTTTTAACATTATCCATAACTTTTGTGGCCCAAATTACGTGGAGCATATATGGTGTCTTACAAAAAGATACCCCGCTCCAATAACCAACCTTCCAACTGACGAATATGTTGAGCAGCACGCTTTTTTCGTGTGGCCGCCGCTGCACGGCTGATAACGCTGATAAGAGAAAGGCAGCCAGTATAGTTCGGAAAATAGTAACTTGATGACATGGTGCAGTGAAACGACAGGTCAGAATACGGGTGAGCTGGAGATAACCCTGTATCAGTGATAAGAACTATTGGTATTCCATCTTCATGCAAATCACGAATTGCATCTACAACTAGGGCAGTATAACGCGGAAAACTTAAAACAATGACTAGATCCTCTTTTTCCACCATGGAAAGACGATCTAAATAATCTCCCACACCAAAACTTACATCATAGACTTTTAAGTCAAGGTACCTCAGAATGTTCGCAAACAGACTTGCCAAAACACCCGATGACCGCCCGCCAGTAATATAGATACGTTTTGCTTTATCCATCATCTCAAGCAGCTTGGGCAAGTTTTCTCTATTAGTTGCATCAGATAATGTCGCTCGGATAGCGGCGATATCCTCATCCATTTCCTGGGCGAAAAATCCGTCGTCGTCGTCGTCACTCTCCGTGCTTTCAGAAATTTTATTAAACATAACCAACTCAGAATGTGCGTATTCTGAGAACACTTTTTTAAATTCAGTAAACTTGTTGTACCCTAAGTGGATGCAAAACTTAACCACGGTGTTGTCGCTGACACCAATGTTTTTGGCCAATGTTGTAATAGATAAAAAAGGAATCTGATTATAATTCTCTAACACATAGGCCGCCACTAATTTTTGGGCGGCCGGAAATGATTCCTGTTCCTGGCGGATTCGGTTGAGCAGTTCAGTCACCTTGTTTGTGCACTCCTTTGTGTCTTTCCTGATAGACATGTTATATTCAATGTTATTATACCAGAATTTTTTTTAGATGCAGAGCAAAATAAAAATTTTTTTAAATAAAAACTTGAAATAAATTTTTTTATATGATATGTTTAAAAAAAGAAAAAACTTATTATCTGTCTACATTTGTCAAATTACGGATGGAATACGTTTATTAAGGGGCACGATACATAAAAGTGAAGTCTGGCCAGTTCACGTGCACCGTATCGGCCACCCAATGAAATTGTCTTCCACGCCGTGTTTGGATAGAACTTAAAGGGAGAAACGAACAATGATACCTGTTGAAAAAATTGCAAGCGGTACCCTCTCCAATTTGGTCCTTTATGTAGCCATCGTGGGTCTACTCCTGGTAGTGGCGACCTTGATTCGCCTGAAGATTTCTTTCCTGCGCAAGGCATTTGTTCCCGCTTCTCTTTTAGCCGGTTTAATCGGTATGCTTTTGGGGCCCTATGCTTTAAAGGTAATTCCTGTAGACATGATGGCTTCCATCAGTGCTCTGCCCGGCCAGATGATCACTGTTGTTTTTGCTTGTATGCTGTTAGGCATCAAAAAGCAGGAGTCCAGCAAAGTCATGCTCCGCGACGCAGCAGCGGGTTTAGGGTGGCTGTGGTCTAGTAGCTTTATGCAGGTTGGCGTTCCCTGTCTACTATGCGCTTTGTTGTTTACACCTGTTTTTGGCATCAATCCTTTGTTTGGCTCGCTGTTTGAGATTGGGTTTGCCGGCGGACATGGTACGGCAGGCGGCATGGCAAGTGTTTTTAAAGACCCCGCTTTGCTCAACTGGGCCGATGGCGCCGATCTAGGGCTGACCACCGCCACCATCGGTCTTCTGGGTGGTATCTTCGGCGGTATGGTAATCATCAACTACGGTGTGCGTAAGAAGTATACCAAAGTCCTTTCCGAGCGTACGGTTACCGGCAATACCAAGGAGGTATTCGCGGAAAGTGAACGTGAACCCGCTGCCCATATGCCCATAAGTCAGGACGTGGTAGAGCCGTTCGCTTTCCATTTAGGCGTTATTGGCATTGCCATTCTTATTGGCCGAGCTTTTGTCTGGGGCTTTGGTCTGGTGTTTAACTATAAGGGATTGCCACTGTTTCCGTTCGCTATGATAGGAGGCTGGATTGTCAACGGAATCGTCCAGCGAACCTCGCTGAAAGACCTGTTCGACCGCTCTATCTTTCAACGCATTCAGGGCATGGCGTTGGAGATTCTGGTGGTGGGCGCAATGGCCTCTATCAAAATTCCGATCGTACTGGCCTACTGGGCACCTCTGCTTATTGGTAGCTTAACTGTATTGACTCTGATGGTGGTCTGGTTTTTCTGGCTCAGTCCCCGCATCTTCTCTGATTGCTGGTTTGAGCAGGGCATTATCCGTTTTGGCGCTTTCTGTGGTGTGGCCGCTGTAGGCTATATGTTGCTGCGGACTGTCGACCCCAAAATGGAGACGGACACCGGTACCATTTATGCACTGGGCAGCCCCTTTATGAGCCCCTTTATTGGCGGCGGACTTATCACCACTGCTTATCCCTACATTATTCAAAACCTAGGCCCATTGAATGCCGGTCTGGTTCTATGCGGCGCATCTATTGCTATAATCATAGTGCTGCGTCTCTTTTTCTGGAATAAACACGTTAAACTTGAACAACGCTAAGCGCTAGCTTTGGCGACTTGATTTGGGTTACGCAGCAAAACTTTTGCTGTGGCGGAGTGAGCTCCGCACGATGGAGTCAATTTTCAATTTGGAGGCAAATATATAACGATGAAAACAATTGTAACTGTCATCGGTGCAGGGAACGGCGGCACCGCTATCGCAGGCTATCTCTCCAGCATGGGGGCCACGGTCAATCTCTGTGACTTATTCCCTCAGTATTTGGAGGGGATTCAAAATGCGGGAGGGATAGATTTAACACTCAATGGACAAACCTCCCACCAGGTTTTGAATATGATTACAGATAATGTCGCGCATGCAATTCAGGGAGCCCATCTTGTCATGGTTGCCACGCCGTCTTTCACGCACAAGATGATTGCCGAAGCTTGCTATGACGCCTTGGAAGACAATCAAGTAGTCGTATTGAACCCCGGCCGTACAGGGGGCGCACTGGAATTTCTTAATGTTGTCCGTAGTAAAGGGTGCAAGGCTGATATCACTGTGGCAGAAACGCAGACCCTGATCTACTCCTGCCGCAAGACCGGCCCTTCTGCCGTCGAAATTTATGGCGTAAAAAAGGAAGTGATGCTGGGTGCATTTCCTGCAAACTGCACGCAAAAGGTTTTGGACCTACTTCACCCTTTTTATCCACAGTTTACGCCGGCTAAGAACTGTCTGGAAACTAGTTTGTCAAATATAGGAGCTCTTTTCCATCCCACACCGGTACTACTTAATATTGGTCGAATTGAGAAAGACCCCAAGGGATTTCGCTACTACTGGGATGGAATATCCCCCTCTGTGGCAACTTTAATCAAGGAAATAGATTGTGAACGTATGGCTGTGGCAGACGCTTATAACATTAAAATTCTCAGTTCTGAAGAATGGTTATCTCAGTCTTATGATACCCACGGCGACGATTTATATCAGCTGATTCAAAACAACCAGGCTTACGGCGACATCATGGCGCCCAATACCATACAGGCGCGATATGTCACTGAAGATGTGCCCATGAGCTTGGTTCCGATTTCTGAATTAGGCCGTATTGCCAGTGTTCCTACGCCCAATATTGATGCAGTAATTAAATTAACAAGCAGTATTTATAAGCGCGATTTTCGTGCTGAAGGGCGCAGTGTTAAAAATATGGGGCTGGAAGGTATGACAAAAGAACAGGTTGCTCATTTTTTCGAAACTGGGATACGGTAATAGCATTTGTTTAAATACAATGAAAGGAAATTCGCACTATGAGTAAGATCGATATGTTGTTTCTAAGCAATAAAGATATGGCCGAGTTGGGAGCAAGCGACATGCAGGCTGCTATCCACGATGTGGAACGTGCATACATACTGATTGAAAAAGGGGATGTTTTGGTTCCTGGCAAATGCGTAATGCGATGGGGGAGCACCCCCGAAGATGAGAATGTCTATGGACGGATCAATGCGATGCCTGGATTTCTGGGCGGTGAGTATAATATGGCCGGGATAAAGTGGATTGGCAGCGGCCCCATGAACTATAAAAAGGGTTTACCTCGAGCCAGCGTTACAATCATACTCAACGACCCTGATACGAAGTTGCCTGTTTGCGTTGCGGATGGTACCGAAGTAAGCGCCAAACGAACCGGTGCCTCGGGCGGTGTAGCCATTAAGTTGCTTTCGCGTGAGGATTCCTCTGTTATGACTATTTGCGGTGCTGGTGCCCAGGGGCGTACTCAACTGGAGGCGGCGCTCCTTGTGCGGCCTAGTATCAAAACCGTCTATGTTTATGACATACTGTCAGAGAATTCTCAGCGATTTGCAGATGAAGCAAAATCACAATATGCCAACGTTTCGGTGATCCCTGTCAATAGTCCCGAGCAGGCGATCCGCGAGAGCGATATAACCGTTTGTGTAACGTTGGCGAATGAGCCGATTGTTTCTTCCGAGTGGCTAAAAAAAGGATCTCTACTGATGAACATGGCTGACTACGAGGTTACCTATGACTGTGTGAGCAAAGCAGACAAAATTGTGGTAGATAACTGGGAAACCATTAAGCACCGTATGATTAGTACTGTTGCCATGATGTGGAAAGATGGAATTATTAAAGATCAAGATATAGACGCTCAACTTGGCGAGATTCTAACCGGCTCCAAATCTGGTCGTGAGAACAATGATCAAATAATCTATTTTAACGCTGTAGGCACCGGCATTTTGGACCTTGCCGTTGCGACGCGATGCTATCGCAAGGCGGTAGAGTTAGGTAAGGGTACCACAGTTCCCTATTGGGAATAAACCACTATGAGAACAGGTATGTACTTCAAGTTTGACCATTTTACATTGTAACAAACACTTTTTACAAATTGCGTTCAACCTGAACTATTTATCCTTGTGCATATATAGACAAATGCAAATTGCCATCAGCTTATGCTGAAGGCAATTTGCATTCTAGTAAATAATAAAGCATACTTTTCAATTTGTATGAAACAGTCTGGATGCTACTCATTACTCCGCAACGCCCACCGCATTACTGGGTAGTGGTGTTTCAGTGTTCGTAGGTAAAGGATAGATTAACTCTATAAAATTACCGAGGTAACAAACCCCTGCGCGTATCTTACACCTGTAACTTACTTCTAGTGGGAGGCATCATCTTCGGCGCAACTTTCGAATTCCTGATTTGTTTGCCACAACGTCCTCCCAACATTCTGGCGTTTGGTAGTTCCAAGCGTGATAGTAGCTACCGTAATTCTCATCTGCTGAGTTGCCTTAAATATTTGTTGTTTCCACCTTTTCTGGACTCTACTTTAAAACCATCTGGTTTCCGCAGGTGCTCGGTACAGCAGGGCATGAAAGGGGAGAAGGCAAGCTGGGTTTCATCGCTTAGAGAACATGGTGAATGATTTTAGGTTTATAACAAACAAAAGCCGCTACACAAGTAAGTGTAGCGGCTAAATCATGTTTTCGTAATAATTGAATTTATAATATAAACTCTTTCGCCCACTCTTGCAATTCATTTATAAATCTCGCCAAATGAAAACCATCGCAAACAGCATGATGAACTTGAATAGATAATGGTAGTAATACCTTTTGGTTATCAGAAAAATATTTTCCCATTGTAAAGATTGGGGGGAAATAGTCATATCCCTTTTGCAAATTCAGATTAAAACCAGTAAACGAAACCCAAGGAATACACGAAACAGTAAACAGATTATTTTCTTGTGTGGGCTTTGAAGTCGTTGCCCTTCCATTGCCATAAGAATTCATGTCATGAAGATAGTGGTCGTAGAACAACTTGAAGTTCTCGTTATACTCCGTCCAAACATCAGTAATGCTTTCTGTCTCATCATGAAAAACAGTAAAACAGGGATTGGTTTTTTCATAGTAACCAATATTACCGTCTTCGTCTGTTGCCATACGAAATTCACGATGAAGATTCACAATATGAGCGATACCATAAAGAATAACAGGGAAAACCTTCAACTGTTTGTCCTTTATTTGTTTTAGCAGTTTTGTTATATCAATGTTAACACACATGCTGTATGTGCACGGTATATTAGCTGAATAGTGCTTGAAAGCATCGGCTCGTTTCCAGTTTTGTATATCAATTTTATTAAAATTCATGTTTATTTGCCTCCTAAATACTGTTTGATAGTGTTTAGGAGGCTTGCTTGTTTGTATCTACCATTTTTACCTCCACAAATATGAACCCATCTTATCGGTGATATTTTTCTACCACCGTTTAGAAATGATTTTACACGGTGTAGTATTTTTGTGTTTATTTTAACATAGCAAAGCAATTGCTTCAACTAATTTAATGTGAACAATATTTACTATCACATTTCGCTTTTTTAGTGCCAGATAGAATGGCTCCATGAGGGCATATGCTTTTACACTCGCCACACCGAATACACTCTGTACTATTAATGTTTTTCGTGATTTGCACATTCATTTTACAGTTTTTCTCACAAAGCTTACAACCTGTACATTTTACTTTGTCAACGGTCATCTGATAAAAACTAAATTTGTTAAACAGTGCGTACATTGCTCCGAGGGGACAAAGATATTTGCAAAAGGGACGATAAACAACAATGCAAGAGAGCAAAATCACAATCAATATGCTCAATTTCCAAAAGAACAAGCCGCCGATGGTGTTTTTTAATTCTTCATTCATTGTCAGCAATGGAATACCACCCTCTAACGTTCCGGCAGGACAAATAAGCTTGCAAAAGAAAGGGTTTCCCATACCGTATTGATTTGTAATGATTATCGGTAAAGCAATAACAAATACAATCAGAATAACATATTTCATATAGCGCATCGGCTTATCAATTCGGCTTGGAATTTTAAGCTTTGGAGATTTAATTTTATAAAGCAAGTCTTGCACAAATCCAAATGGGCATAAAAAGCCACAAATAAGGCGACCGAACAAAATGCCAAATAGCATAATAAATCCTATAATATAAAATGAAAACTTAAAGTTGCGATCACCTAACACCGCCTGCAATCCCCCTATGGGGCATGAACCGAGTGCACCGGGGCAAGAGTAGCAATTAAGAACTGGCACACAAAATAGCTTAGTCCTACCAGTAAATATTTTTCCATTTGCAAATCCGGCAGCATATCCATTTATTAAAACAGTAGCAATAAGCTGTGTGATGTGCCGTTTATTCGCTTTCTTTTTCATCAACCAATTCCTATACACTCAAGGCAAACATTTACTGCCTTTTTAAGTACAATTAACTGCTCTTTTCGCATTAATCCTATCCCAATAAACAGCACTGACAAAGCAAGGATGACATACTTTAGATTTCTAATATTACATTTATTCATTACTAGCCTCGTTTCCTGCTGCATCAATAAGTTCTATCCTTTCAAGGATGGCCTGGCGGTAATCGTCTTCTGATCTTCCTCCGAAGTGTGGTGTACCAACGGTTTGACCGTTCGAGTCAACAAAGATTGTTGTCGGGAAAATAGTTGTTCGTTCTTGTAGAACTTCATCTATTTTTTCGTCAGGAATCAAAGTCATAAACTCAGCCTCTGCATCCTGCATGACCTCCGCAGCAAATTTAGCATCCTTGCTATCCGCGGCTGTGTCCAAACAAATAGAAATGATGTTACTGTTTTCGGGTCGATTTTGATAAAGCTTTGCAATGTCAGGCATTTCCGCAATACATGGGCTACAACTCGTTACCCAAATATTAACCATAGTAATCTTATAATCTTTAAAACAATCTTCTGAGGTTACTGTTTCTCCTGTAACCGAAATGGTTTTAAATCCCGATAAGTTGATGTCTGTAAATATTTCTGTTTGTTCCTTTTCTTTCTGTGCTTGCTCCTCGGGTGCCAAAATTATTACATCACTTGGACCCTTAAGAAGGAAGAACCCACCTAGTAATACGCCAATACTTATTATTACGGCAAATACAATGCCAACTACTTTAAAAGCTTTTTTCATTTTGATACCTCTTTATAATTATTTTAGAGAAATGTTGTTTCATGAACTATTTCTTCTTTCTATGACGCTTTACAAGATAAGTGATAACTAGGCCGATTCCTGACAGTATTGCAGTAAGCCCAAAAATAAATGAAAGAGGAATCAATGCAAAGGGTTCAACTAATACACCGTCTGCTGAAACATAACTTCCGATAGCCTTAAATGCTACCATACAACCAATGCTTGCAAGAATTGAAAGTAATAACGTACCTAGTAAGAAGGCGGATAGTATATCGCGCTTCCATTTTTTTGATATATTGCTTATTACGCGGATATCCTCAGTATGACTTCCAGCCAAAATTTCGATATCTATTTGCGCCAGCTCTGCTCTACATTGCGGGCAGGTAGATAAGTGGTCCTCAATTATCTTGCGACTGTCTTTACTACATACATTATCGTGATAGAGAGGCAGCAAATCTCTGACAACTTCACAGGTTATACCCATTATAATCTCTCCTTTAGTTTTATTTTAGCTCGATGGTAAGTGACTCTTGCCCAACTTTCCGTTTTCTCAAATAAAGTGGATATCTGCAGAAAAGATAACTCTCCAAATACGCGTAAAGTAAAAACTTCTTTGTAAGGCTCCTCTAAATGATGTAGTGCTTTATGGATTTCTAAAACATTTTCTTTTGTTAATAGCTGCTGTTCAATATCTACTTCATCGACAATATTTTCTGCTTTTGAAAATGCAGTAAATTTCCTTTCCTTTTTGCTAGAACTAAAATAGGAGTTTTTAGCAATTTGACATAGCCAAACATAGAGCTTGCACTTTCCATCAAATTTTTCTATATTTCTTAATGCCTTAAAAAATGTTTCTTGTGTTATCTCTTCAGCAATTGCTTCATTTTTGCTCAATGACAAAACATATTTATATACGTCTTTGAAATAAAGATTGTATATTTGGTCGAAATCAGTCACCCTCTTCACCTCGCTTTCATATATAAGACCGCCAAGCTTTAGATTCGTTACAAACTTTTTTAAAAAATCGGCGTGATATTAAAACATCCCTTCGTTCAAGTTTTTTCTCTGGTGAGATTCTTGACCAAAGGGATGCGCTGTATTGACTTTTACTTAAAATTTTCTGGGGTCTCAAAACGACACACGATCTACATCCTTAGTCTTGCCGGTAAATTTTTTGAGCCTCTTGGCGGGCTTTGTCGTTCGATTTTATTTTAATGTATGCACGCAAAAAAGCCCAGCCTAAACTGAGCTTTTTTGAGGTTGAGAACCCCCGGCATAGCCGGGGGTTCCTGTTTTAGCCTGCAACCAAATTAGGCAGAAATAGAGATAGTGCGGGCCAATATGTAACAATGAGCAGTGCAAGAATTGCGGCAAAAATCAGTGGCCAGACGGCTTTGCAGATCTGTTTTAGAGAGATGTCAGCAATACCGCAGCCGACATACAGATTGACTCCGACGGGCGGCGTAATCAGGCCCAGTGCCAGATTGAAAACCATCAGACAGCCCAAATGGACCAGATTGATATTCAGCGCCTGTGCTACAGGAACCAGGATGGGCACCAAAATATACATCGCGGAATTAGCATCCAAGAAGCATCCGGCGATCAACAGAATAACATTGATCAATAGCAGGAATATGTACTTGTTGCCACCGGATACACCGATAAGCGCACTACTGGCATCTGCTGCAATTCCGGTGACCGTCAGGACATAGGCAAACAAACTGGCTGAACCGACGATTAGCATGACCACCGCTGTCTGTGAGACGCTGTCAATCAACAGCCGCCATACGTCCTTAAGCTTGATCGAGCGGTAAATAAATAGCCCGACGAGCAAACCGTACACAGCGGAAACAGCTGCCGCTTCGGTGGGGGTAAAGAAACCGCCGTAGATACCGCCTAGGATAATAACCGGCATCAGCATTCCCCAAAATGCATCTTTTAGTGCATTCCATCGTTCTGTTGCGCTGGCCTTGGGCAGGAGCAGCAAATTCTGTTTGCGTGTGATTAGCGCAGTACAGGCAATGAGCGCAAAGCCCATCAACAGACCGGGGAGAATGCCGGCAGCAAAAAGCGCACCGACAGATGTACCGGTAATGGAACCGTAAATCACAAATGTGATGGAGGGCGGAATAATAATACCGATGGCACCCGCTGTGGAAACCAATGCAGTTGAATAGTCCTTTTGATAGCCCACGTCGGTCATTGCGGGAATCAAAATTAGACCGAGGGCAGCCACAGTGGCGGGGCCACTGCCGGAGATAGCGGCAAAAAAGCAGGCGACCAAAACGGTAACCATTGCCATACCATTGCGCTTATGCCCGATGACCGTCCGGAAAAACGCAATCAGACGGGAAGAGATACCACTTCGTTCCATAATGTTGCCGCCAAGGATGAAAAAAGGAATGGCGAGCAATACGAACTTGCTTGTTGCGGCATACATGTTGGCTGGAATGACGGAGAGCGGCAAATCTAGAGAGAGCAGTGTCACAATACTGGATATACCTAAAGCCAATGCAATGGGCGTGTTAAGCAACAACATGACAAAGAAAGAACCGAATAAAACCAGTGCGGTCATTTTAAGATTCCTCCTTTTTGCGCGTCTTTTGAATTGCCAGCTGCGCGTAACGGATTATCATGAAAACGCCGCCGACCAAAACCCACATGCCAAATATCCATTCAGGCCACTGCATGCCGGATGTTTTAAGTTGGTTGATATATTCGTTTTTAACCATGCCATATCCATAGTAGGTCAATACAATGCCAAAGAAAACGCCTAGGATATCCGCAAGAAACACCAGAACGTTTTGCACCTTGGCAGGTAAAAGATCCGTGATTGCACTGAGCCCTAGATGTGCGTGACGCTTGGCAGCAACAGCGGCGCCGATCAAACTGAGAATCATCAGTCCGAGCCGTGTCAGTTCCTCAACGAAGGGCATGGACAACAGAAAGATGTAACGTGCAACCACATTGACAAATGTCAAGACCAGCATTGAAAGCAGAATCGCTGCACAAAAGTGGTCCTCAATAGTTAGTAGCAGTTTTTTCATAGGTCGTTTTCCTTCCAATATCAATCCAAGTTTAGGTTGTTATGATTTTAGAATTTGAAAACGTTAAACATTAAAAGCTGCACAAGCATCCGCACCGTAAGCTTCTTTGTACTCATTGATTAAACTGTCGATAGGTGAACGAAATGCGGCAATATCATCAGCGGTCAGTTCGTAAAACTCACAGCCATATTCGTCTTCGCACTTTTTGATCAAATTAGACTCGTTGTTGACGATCTCCTGATTTTCGGCTTTGCAAGCTTCCTCTACACAGTCGCGAATCAGCTGCTGCGTATCTTCGCTCAAAGCGGCGAACTTTTTGCTGTTTGCCATAAAGGTAAAGGCTTCATAGGTGTGTCTGCTGACGGTGAAATACTTTTGAACTTCCTGAATGTTATTTGAAACGCAGGTGCTGATGCTGTTGTCATGGCCGTCGATGGTGCCTTGCTGCAAAGCGGAAAACACCTCGGACCAAGACATTGCCTGGGGGCTGGCGCCGTAGGCTTTGTAGAACGCGCTGAAAAACTCTCCGCCGGGAATTCTCATTTTAAGGCCCTTGAGATCCTCGGGTGTTTTAATCAGGCGCTTGCTGCTTGTCATCATTTTAAAGCCGTTGTGGACGGCGCCGAGATAGGTCAGACCTTTTTCTTGCAGAACAGAGTCGATAAACTCGCCACCTGTTCCCCAGAAAGCATCCTCAGCAGCTTGATAATCGGAGAAAATCCAGGGGAGTGTGCTAACCATCAAACGGTTATCCAAATTGGAAATGATACTGGTGGAATGACAGTCCATATCGACGGTGCCGTCCAAAACCAGTTCCAAGCCCTTGCTCATGTCGCCGCTGGCCAACTGGTCATTGTTATAGACCGTGATCTGAACGGCGCCGTTAGAGCGCTCACTGACCAACTGGGCAATTCTTTTGGCGGTTTTGGTGTCGTTTGCCTGGTCGGTACCGTTGCAACTCATTTTCAACTTAACCTTGTCATAGGTCTTTTCTCCGTCAGCACTGGCGGCGGTCGTACTGCTGCCAACACTCGCACTGCTGCTTGAAGCGTTGCTACACGCACCCAGTGACAAAACTATAGCCGTTGACAGAATCAATGCAATGATCCTTTTCATGTCTGTTCCTCCTCATTTTTCCAATTATAGCAGGCTTTTTGCCTGTTTCACAATGTTTTCGACGGTGATACCGTTCATGTACAATAGGCGCTCATATGGTGCAGACTGACCGAATTGATCTTGTACGCCAATACGGCGGACGATACCGCGACCGCTTTCGGCGACGCATTCCGATATGGCGCTGCCAAGCCCATTTAAGATGTTGTGATCCTCAATGCTCACGATACGACCAATCTCGTCAATGGCCTTCTGCACGGTTACAGTATCTAGCGGTTTGAGTGTATGCATGTCAATGACGCGTGCCTCAATGCCTTCTTTGTGCAGCTGTTCGGCGGCCTTTAATGCCAAATGAACCGTATCGCCGATTGCAAAAAGGGCAACGTCTTTGCCGTCGCGTAACGGAATGGCCTTGCCGATTTCAAAAGATTGGTTTTCGTCATAAACAACAGGAACGGCATCACGAGTAAAGCGCAAAAAAACAGGGCCGTCCCACTCCGCCGCCGCGCGGACAAGCTTTCTAGTAGCATGGTAGTCGGCCGGCATAATGACGGTCATATTGGGGAATGTGCGCAGAACCCCCATATCTTCAATACACTGGTGGCTGGCACCATCATTGGCAGGTGTCAGACCGCCATGTGAACACGCGATCTTGACGTTTAGTTGTGGGTAACACATCTCCTGCCGGATTTGCTCTGCCATACGCAGAGAGCCAAACACCGCATAGGTAACAACGAATGGAATTTTGCCGCTGGCTGCAAGTCCTGCGCCAACGGCGGCGCCGTTTTGCTCGGCAATTCCAACGTTAATGTACTGTTCTGGCAACGCTTCTGAAAATTTGCTGGTCTTACAGGATTTGCCGATATCGATATCCACAACATAAATGTCTTTATTTTCTTGTCCTAGCACGACGATTTCATCGCCGAATCCTTCGCGCGTTGCAATTGTATCACAATTGGTCATTTTAGTCGATCTCCTTTCCAAGCTGCTTCATGGCATTGGCATATTGTTCTGCGTTCGGTGCCATGCCATGCCACTCCGCCTTGTTTTCCATAAAATCGACACCTTTGCCCTTGATTGTGTGAGCGTTGATAAATTTGGGCTTGCCATTGCGGGCCTTGTGAATTTTATCAAACGTATCGAGAATCTCAACCATATTGTGGCCGTCGATCTCATATGTATCAAAACCAAATGCCTGCGCTTTTGTAGTCAGATTGATGTGCGGCATTACCTGATCAGTGGTTCCGTCTAGCTGCAACCCATTATTATCCAGTATCAGCACGTAATTGTCCAACTGGTACTTATACGCAGTCATCATGCCTTCCCAGACAATACCCTCGTCAATTTCGCCGTCACCTACCATGGTGAAAACGCGATAATCTTTGTGATCGCGCTTTCCGGCCAGCGCCATACCGACAGCGCAGGCCGCGCCCTGACCAAGAGATCCGGTGGAGATATCAATTCCCGGACATTTTTTCATGTCGGGGTGACCTTGCAGCATGGAGCCTTCCTGACGCAATGTGTGAAGAACTTCCTCGGGGAAAAAGTGACGGCATCCGAGCGCCGCATAAAGGATAGGGCACACATGCCCTTTTGAAAGAACAAAGCGATCGCGATCCGCCCATTTCGGATTTTCAGGATCGATATTCAGTTCGTGAAAATATAGGGCCGCTATAATATCCGCTGCTGAAAATGACCCACCGGGGTGGCCGGACTGCGCCTCGTAAATCATGGTTAAAGCGATCCGCTTTAATTCCAGCGCACGCGCTGAAAGTTCTTTGATGATCTCTGTACTCATATAAACAAGACACCTCCAAGTTTTGTTTACCGCATAGCTTACACTAAAAAGATACAACGTATATTATATTAACGATCAATGTAGGATGTTATATCTATACCATACACTTGGCCGGTAGGAATGTCAATTGGATTCCTACCGGCCATAAAAAATTTGGTAAAATTTCACCAGTTATATGAACTTTTCCAGTAAAAATAGCTATTTTCTATTGCCTCGTACAATTCTGCTACGTCGGTACCTTGCAGTGCAGCCAATAAATCCTGATGTGTTTTAGCCAGATATTCCTCATCATGCTCTTGGAAGATTCGCCGAATCGTGCGTAAACGGGACTCACGAGTTAAGTCCACAACAACATCGTGTACCTTTATAACCAAGGCATTTTTTGTTGCTCGTGCCATGGCATAGTGGAAACGAATGTCCGCCTCTGCTATCGCTTCAATGTCGGGCGTTTTGCTGCAAATTTTTTGCGATAAGTCCTCACACAGATGCTCAAGTTCAGCCCATTCATTCTCGTCTAGACCCTGCTTTCGTATAAGTTGCATGATTCCAGTTTCAATAATGCGGCGCAGGCCGATTAAATCACGATATGAATCCTCTTTTTGCAAAATAATGCTGTAAAGCATTGGGTTGATTAGTTTTTCGGAAAAGCCGTTGCACACAAATGTACCTTCCGGGCGGCGGATTTCTACAACACCATATGCGCCTAGCACACGGATGGCTTCCCGTACGGTATTTCGCCCGACTTGAAAGGCGGTAACCATCTCAACTTCGGTGGGAAGCTTGTCACCAGGTTTAAGCTCGCCCGAAATAATGGCATCTGTAATTTTATCAATCACTTTTTGAACAACAGATTTATTGTTGATTGGTGTCATTAAACTTTTATTGTCTTCCATATTGTTCACCGTTCATCTTTCTTGTATTTGGATGGAAATAATTTCAACCGTTATCTTTTTGACAATTGATTATATATAGTAATATAATATTCTTTCAGAAAAATAGCAAGTACTAATCATCCTACGTAGTATATAATTTTGTTAAAAAAGTCAAATTTACAAAATTACAACTAAATTTTCACTTGACATTTCACAAATAAAAGCCTATAAATTAATATAGATACATTCAACGTATGATGTTGTAGGGTGTTTACATTATTACGAGGAGTGTCTAATATGCGCGCAGCTTTTATTGAAAAACCGGGTCTGGTTTATTTTACGGATAGGCCGGAACCCCAGCTTGAAAAAAGCGACGATATCAAGATTCGCGTTTGCTACACAGGAATATGCGGGTCTGAGGTGCATGCTTTTGGCGGTGTTCATCCCTTCCGTATTCCACCATTGGTTTCAGGACACGAATTTTCCGGTGTTGTGTCCGAGGTGGGGTCGGCCGTTAAAGATTTTAAGGTGGGTGATCGCGTTACGGCCGATCCGCAGGTCGGCTGTGGAAAGTGCGCTTATTGCCAATCTGGACAATATAATCTTTGCCCGGATAAACGTGTTTTGGGGGCGACCTATTGGTCCGGTTCTTTTGGCGAATATATCGTCACACCGGAACATACGGTGCTACATTTGCCTGAGAGTGTGGACTTTCCCAGCGGCGCACTAATTGAACCTATCGCCGTTGGTATGCATGCTGTTCGCGAAAATGGTATAAGTTCCGAAAAATCCGCTTGCTTTATTGGGTTTGGCCCGATAGGCATGGGGGCATTTTTGTCTGCCCAGTATTTGGGCTGCCAAGATATGTTTGTAACAGATATCAAGGAATATAACCTGGAACTGGCAAGGGCTATGGGCTGCAAAAGCGCCCTTAATCCCGCCAAAACAGATGCGGTTAAGGCTATTCTAGAGGCGACAGACGGCTATGGTGTTGACGTTGTTTTTCTTGGGTTTGCCTCTCTCTCAGCGTTTGAGACCGCATTTCAGGTTGCAAAGCGCGGTGGCACAATCGTGCAGGTAGCGTTACCCACTGGGCCTCTCTCGCTGGATGTTGGTCCGATTCAAGCGAAGGAATTACATATTCGTGGATCGAACATGTATGTGCGCAAGGATTATGAACTGGTGATTGACGCGATATCAAAAGGAATGGATCTCTCACATTTCATTACCGATACTTTCCCGATTGAAGAAGTTGATAAGGCATTTGACATTATTGAAAAACAGGATCATCCGATCGTCAAAACAATGCTGCATTTCTAAGCGATATGTGCATCTTGGATTTTCGAAACACACTGTTTTTTAAGCCTTAATAACAACATAGTCCCTATGCTATAAATCCCCCAATTGTAGGATTAACAAGCCTGCTGTTGGGGGATTTACCTATATTTTTTTATCTTGAGAGCATGTAAAAGAAGCATTTGCAAAAAATATGGGCTTCAACCTAATTAGCCAAAATTGGGCAGGGGTGTCGTATTATAATTTGCACAGGCCTTTCATAGCCTGTCCGTTGTCTATGGTGAAAGTATTTGAAAGTTCTGTTATGATAACCCTCCTTTTGTTTCTTTATCTTGAAAGTATTGAAAGTCATTCTTGAATATGATAATATGCAATTAATATAGATTACATCAAAAAAACCAAAGGTTTTATGCGGATTTATTATGGAAAACAGCCAAAGAAACAACTATCAAACAAATGGCTAAAGTACCTCCTCGTGTTGTGGCTGCTTTTTACGAGAAGCATTCGGTCAAGCGTTCCCTTGTGGTATCTGCGATAGGCGTTGTACAGCTCCACGATTTTAGTATATCGTTGCAAAACCGAAATCGACTCCATTTGGATATAAGCGTATTATTAAGCCATTGGCTTTTTAATAAAATAAAATGTTGGAGGAAAAACGAATGAAAAGAATAGTAGCACTGATTATGAGCGTTGTTCTTGTATTCTCTTTGGCGGCTTGTGGTTCGTCAAAACCTGCACCGTCATCAGAGGCAGGCTCTGAATCTGCATCGACTCCTGAAAAATCTGAAGATGGTAAATTTGAGCTTGCCCTTATCACCGATCTCGGAACAATTGATGATAAATCCTTTAACCAAGGTTCTTGGGAAGGACTCAAAAAGTATGCTGAGGAAAATAACATTACGCACAAGTACTACAAGCCCACCGAAAAGAGTACGGACGCGTATCTGTCCGCAATAGAGTTGGCGGTTAAAGGTGGTGCGAAAGCAATTGTAACCCCAGGTTTCTTGTTTGAAGAGCCGGTGTTCATTGCTCAAGCAACCTATCCAGACGTAAAGTTTATCCTCATCGATGGTAACCCACATAATGAGGACTACTCGGAATTCCGCACAGATAAAAACACTGTTGGTATCCTGTATGCTGAAGAGCAAGCGGGCTATCTTGCAGGTTATGCGGCAGTAAAAGATGGCATGACCAAGCTGGGTTTCATCGGCGGTATGGCCGTTCCGGCGGTTGTGCGTTTTGGTTATGGCTTCATTCAGGGCGCAGATGCTGCTGCACAGGAACTCGGTGTTAAAGTTTCAATGAACTACCACTACACCGGCGGATTTGATGCAACACCGGAGGCTCAGACGCTTGCAGCTTCCTGGTACCAGAATGGCACAGAAGTTATTTTCGCTTGCGGTGGCGCTGTTGGCAACTCGGTAATGGCAGCTGCAGAACAGGCAAAAGGCAAGGTTATCGGCGTTGATGTTGACCAGTCTGGCGAATCTCCAACCGTTATTACTTCCGCGATGAAGGGTCTGAGCGTATCTGTTTATGACATGCTGAAGGCTTTTTACGACGGTTCTTTCCCCGGTGGTCAAGGCCTAGTATTCAATGCAGAAAATGACGGTGTCAGTCTGCCAATGGCAAGTTCTAAATTCGAGAAATTCTCGCAGGCAGATTATGATGCGCTTTATAAGCAGTTAGCTGCAAACGAAATTGACATCACAAAGGATGCCGACAAGGACGGCAATAAGATTGAAATTACGGATTTAAAAACTGCTGCAGTTGAAACTACTTTTGTAGATTAACAGAGACCTTTTGACAGTTTTATGGGAAGGAACTCCGCAAAATGGGCGCTGAGCTCCTTCCCATTTTATCTAACCGAATTTTATATTAATTCTGTCTAAAAATCGTGAAACATGATTTTTTATTGAGAAAGCAGGATAAAAACGGGCAAATCACCACGGAAACCGCTTCAAGCTAAGTGAAAACGCAAGAGGTGACAAGTATGGATTTTATTATTGAAATGGTTGGCATTACCAAAATATTTCCCGGAATAGTTGCAAACGATGATGTAACCCTTCGGCTTAAAAACGGCGAAATTCATGCGCTGCTCGGTGAAAACGGTGCGGGAAAATCGACGCTTATGAGTGTTCTTTTTGGTATGTATCAACCAGAAAAGGGGATTATCAAGAAAAACGGTCAAGCGGTAAAAATTCACGACCCAAACGATGCTAACCGACTGGGCATCGGCATGGTACATCAGCACTTTAAACTAGTATATAATTTTACGGTACTTGAAAATATTATTTTGGGCGTTGAAACTACCAAGAATGGTTTTCTAAAATTGGATAAAGCGCGTGAAAAAGTAATGGAACTGTCTAACCAATATGGTTTAAAAGTCGACCCTGATGCACGTATTTCTGAAATCACTGTGGGTATGCAGCAGCGAGTTGAAATCTTAAAAATGTTGTATCGTGAAAACGAAATTTTAATTTTTGATGAGCCCACAGCAGTACTTACTCCGCAAGAGATAGATGAATTCATGAAAATCATGAAGAGCCTTGCAAACGAGGGGAAATCCATTCTATTTATCACACATAAGCTCAATGAAATTAAAGAGGCCGCTGACCGATGCACCGTACTGCGTAAAGGCAAATATATTGGCACAGTAAATGTTTCCGAAACCAGCAAAGAGCAAATGTCAGAAATGATGGTAGGTCGAAAAGTCAATCTGAAAATAGATAAAAAACAGTCAGAGCCCGGGGATGTTATTTTTGATGTTAAAGATCTTTGCGTAAAAAATCGACTTTCAGAGAAAATGGTTGTCAACAATATCTCCCTTTCTGTACATGCCGGGGAGATTGTTTGCGTGGCGGGTATTGACGGCAATGGGCAAAGCGAGCTTGTCTATGCACTTACAGGTCTTATTCATCAGGATTCCGGGTCTATTAAGCTAAATAGCAAAGACATCACACATGCATCCATACGTGAACGCAATGTCAGCGGTATGGGTCATATTCCGGAAGATCGTCATAAGCACGGCTTGGTGCTGGATTACAACTTAGCATACAATCTTGTGTTGCAAAGTTATTTTTCTCCGCGTTTTCAAAGTAATGGCTTCTTAAAATACGACGAAATTTATAAATATGCCGATACACTTATTGATAAGTTTGATATACGAAGCGGGCAAGGTGCCCACACAATTACAAGAAGCATGTCGGGTGGAAATCAGCAAAAAGCAATCGTTGCGCGCGAAATTGACCGTATGCCCGAACTGCTCATAGCTGTCCAACCAACCCGTGGCTTGGACGTTGGTGCAATAGAATACATTCACAGAAAACTAATTGCTGAGCGCGACAAGGGTAAGGGTATTCTTCTCGTCTCGCTGGAGCTTGACGAGGTTATGAATATCAGTGACCGTATTCTCGTCATTTATGAGGGCGAAATCGTCGCTGACCTAAACCCGAAAGAAGTGACTGTTCAAGAGCTGGGGCTTTATATGGCGGGTTCGAAAAGAGGTGAGGAGCAATGACAAACAGAGAAAAAGCCAGTCCTTCCAACGCAAACGGACGCTATTATAATCGGCTTTTGAACACCGAAAGTTTTTCAAGCTTCCTATCTTCCTTAATGGCAGTTATAATTGGCCTATTGGTTGGATTGATTGTCTTGTTGGTTAGCAACCCGTCACAGGCACTAGGCGGTTTTTCAAAAATTCTCATGGGCGGCTTTACCGATATGAAAAACCTCGGTCAGGTGTTTTACTTTGCAACACCAATTATTATGACTGGTCTTTCGGTTGGTTTTGCAAATAAAACAGGGCTGTTTAACATCGGCGCCGCCGGTCAGTTTATTATTGGTGCATATGCTGCCGTTTACGTCGGTGTAAAGTGGACTTTTCTTCCCGGTGCAACGCACTGGATGGTGGCACTTTTAATGGCAATGATTGCAGGTGCTCTTTGGGGCCTTCTTCCCGGCGTTTTAAATGCTTATCGCAACGTTAATATCGTTATCTCGTGCATTATAATGAACTATATCGGTATGTATACGGTAAACTATTTGGTTACCGAGACTATTTTTGATTCTTTAAAAAACCAATCCAAACGTGTTGCTTCAACTGCGATTATTCCGAAAATGGGACTTAATCAAATATTTAAAACCGGCAACAGCTCTTCAAGCGTTAACGCGGGAATTTTTATAGCAATTATAGTCGGCATCATTATTTATATTATTTTAAACAAAACGAAGTTTGGTTTTGAGTTAAAAGCGTGCGGATATAACCGTGATGCGTGTAAATATGCTGGCATTAACGAAAAACGCAATATTGTATTTTCTATGATGATTGCGGGTGCACTTGCCGGTTTGGGTGGTGCCCTTTTATATCTGGCAGGTTCGGGTAAAGGAATTGAGGTTTTAGACGTTTTGGCAGCAGAGGGTTTCAATGGCATTCCTGTTGCGCTTCTCGGTCTGAATAATCCAATTGCTATTATCTTTTCCGGCATTTTCATTGCTTATCTGAATGTTGGTGGATTTAATATGCAGTTGTATGATTTTGTGCCGCAGGTTATCGAAATCATTATTTCCGTAATCATTTACTTCAGTGCATTTGCATTGCTCTTAAAAGGCTTTATTCAATCGATCCATAATAAGCATAATCACCATTCGTCAAATGCAAACATAGAGCTTCATTCAGAACCGAGAAGTGCAGAAGGGGGAGAGGAATAATGCAAAACTTTTATTTTTTAATTCAGCAAATGATGTTCTTCTCAATTCCTCTTCTGATCGTTGCGCTGGGGGCTATGTTCTCTGAGCGAAGTGGCGTTTGGAACATAGCGCTTGAAGGCATTATGATTATCGGTGCGTTCACCAGCATCTTATTTATTAGCATGTTTCAGTCTCAGATACCCGGGCAGCCTATTTTGCTCATTGCCATTGTGATTGCTGCTGTAACCGGGTGCATCCTTTCACTGGCGCACGCCTATGCAGCCATCAACATGAAAGCAGACCAAACTATCAGCGGTACAGCGATCAATATGTTCGCACCGGCATTTGCTATTTATGTGGCGCGAATGATTCGTACTGTTCAGCAAATTCCGTTTAACAATGAGTTTCGTATTGAAAGCGTCCCTGTGCTGGGCGATATTCCTGTGATTGGTGATATATTCTTTAAAAACACCTATATCACCACTTACTTAGGCTTTATTATTTTAATAGTTTCATCAATTGTGCTTTATAAAACCAGATTTGGCCTTCGCTTGCGTGCCTGTGGCGAGCATCCTCAGGCAGCGGATTCCGTTGGTATCAACGTCTATAAAATGCGTTACATCGGTGTCATGATATCAGGTGCGTTAGGCGGTATCGGCGGACTGGTATTTGTTGTTCCTACTTCAACGAACTTTAATGCTTCGGTGTCCGGTTACGGATTCCTTGCCCTTGCTGTTCTTATCTTTGGCCAATGGAAACCCTCTCGCATTTTGTTTGCAGCGTTTTTCTTTGGCCTTATGAAGACGATAGCGTCGGCGTACTCCGGAATCCCTTTCCTTGCATCTAGTGGAATTCCAAATGAAATATATAAAATGTTTCCGTATATTGCCACCTTAATCGTCTTGGCGTTTACTTCTAAAAATTCTATGGCACCGAAAGCTTCGGGTATTCCATACGACAAAGGCAGCAGATAGTACCAAAAGGCACGACTTGTCGTGCTTTAGTTGCCCTTCAAATTTTGAACAGCTTTATTTAGCTGAGCAGAATTTGAAGGGTAATTCTTTTCTAAAAGCCTTTTATTATTGCCGTTACCTCTAAAAGATAAAGTACATTTATTTTAGCTTATCGAAAAAGACCAGTTAAACTGGTCTTTTTCGCGTAAATATTTAAAAGTATAGCTAGAATTTCCTGCTGCAAGCTTACCTTTCATCACCAACTCAGAGAAAAAATAAATTTTGGAATTATTTATGCCTATATGGTAAAGCAGATACCGGTGTTCATGCTGTGGAAGGCCTTCGGCAGCGCTGCGGCAATGGCTGCGGTTTCATAAAATCCGGTGCAGTGGCCTACCGAGACAAATTCAACCTGCTCCGCTTTCAGTGCTTTAATCGTTGAATCTAGCCGCTGTCGGCCCGCGTTTAGAAGATGTAGCCCGCCCATGATACCCCAAATTTTTTGCTCAGGCAAAATTTCCTTGACTCTGCTCATAATGTTGACTATGCCGGCGTGTGCGCAGCCGCTTAGAATAAGGAGGCCGCGCTCCCCCTCGATAACCAATGCCTGCTCATCCCAGATGAAGTCAGGTGCAAGGCCCTGATCTTCCTCTATAAAAAACGGTTCTTTAATTGTTTCGAATGTACTGTTTCGGGGTATGCGACCAGTCAGCCACAGCCCGGGGGCCAGCATACTCGGCCCTTTATTAAACTCGAAAATCGCCCCCATGCGCTCGAGTTCGGTTTGTTCCAGCATCATCCCCACAGGCTTGAGTTTATCACCCGGCTTATGAAAGCGAGTGATAAAAATTCCGGGATGGGCATAAATGGTCAGTGGCTTTGTTCTTATTTTCAAAAGCTCAGCCAAGCCGCTGACATGGTCTAAATGCCCATGGCTTAAAATAACACCGTCAATAGAATCTGCCGGTACACCTAGCGTTGCCAGATTTGGAACCAGCGCCTTTCCGCGTCCTGTGTCATAAAGCCATCGCCCAGTTTCAGTTTCAATCAGCACTGCAAGACCGTGTTCCCCCAGCAGTCCCGCTGTTACACCCGGGATAAAGGGCATGGCAACTGTATTTTCTGCCACGATGGTTAATTTTGTTTTCATTTTTACCGCCTCCTTTTAAGCATGGTTATGAATCAGTGAGATTGCATGATCTAAAAAATCCTTTACAACAGCCAGCCGGTCACCCGGCATATCCGCCAGAAAATCAAAAAGTTTCCGGTCATTTTCGTCATGATACTCTTCGTGGCACCGATAAGCCGTCCATCCTTTTTCGGTCAGGTATAACCGTTGGCGTTTTTTATCCTGCGTATCATCTTCCTTCGTGATCAACTCTCGTTCGGCAAGCTTTTGCAGTGTTTTGTGTACGACCGGTCTGGTAATACCAAATTTTCGCGCTAACTCTGCGCTGTAAATGCCCGGAAAATCGCCAATCATTTTAATCATGTGAATTTCTCCGCGGTAAAACGTCATGTCCTCGCTACCAAAATTGAGAATATTGATTTTGCTATTGGCGGTTTGCTCGGTCAGCTCAATAAAAGACTGAACAATGTCGTCGGGATTTATCACAGGCTTTGCATTATCTTTTCGGTAGAGATGCCCTTTAAAAAGCGCATCCTTTAAAGTATTGGCGGTACTCAATCCGGCTTGTTTTATGGCTTGAGATATCGCTCGTTCACTGGGCGGAAGCGGCGTACCATCAAGAAAGCCCGAAAGCCAGCCGATCATATTGGGGGGTGCTTCGCCATCGCGCTCCGCAAATTGTCCGGTGATGAGCAGATAACCACCTGCACAAAGGGATGCAGACAGCTTCTGAAAAAAGTGGGACAAATCGCCGACAACAAAATTGAAGATGCCAGAAGCGATTATCAAATCATAAGGGCCGCCCAGTGAATCAGTGTTAAAATCGCCGACAACGATGCGTACATTTTCCTGCGCGCTATGTTGCTGTATAAAATCTTTGGCGATGTCGGCTACCGGAGGTATTTCAAAAACAGTTGCTTTGCTGTTAGGGAAATGCTTTGCAAATTCAACCGATAAAACACCTGCACCGCCGCCCAGGTCTAAAATATTGAGCGGTTGTTGCAAGTCGGAAAACAGTTTCTTCATTTCGGTTATAAACGGTTCAACGCGCATGGCATACATTTCCGCAATAGTCACTTTGGCAAGGGTCGCAAAATCATAACCGGCATTATTTGAAGGCGTATCACCACTCAGTTTTACCTTCAGAGTGTCAAGTGACGTCATTTTTTCTCGGAACAACAGCGATTCTCCTAAATACGCCACACTGTTTTGAGATAAAAACATTTTTGTATCAGAAGTGTTCACATAAAAATCATCCAGTCTGACAATTAGGCCGCTAGAGTCAAGAGCCAGCAGCAACAATTCTGTTTGCCTTATGCCGCAGTTTAAAGCTTCGGCGACATTCTGCGCTGTCACTGGTGTATCCAGGTGTGAAAAAATGTTTAGGCGTATGGCAGCAAAAAGTAGCTGCGCTTCTCGATAATTTCGAATCATCTGATAATAGCGACCGGGGTTACTCTCGGTACAGTGCATAATATTTGAACCTCCTGCTATTAGACAACTTTGCATTTATCTTAGAACCTCTAGCTCTTTTAGTTATCTTAGCATACAAATTATTTGTTTGTCAATATAACTAATAGAAATTTACCCTCTGAGTCGAGCTTTATTTGGGTAATTTTTAATTGTTAGTAGCAAAAAGTCAATTTGTCGATTTAAACATAAAAACCTGTTGATATAAACTGATTTGTATGCATATTTTTACTCGAGATAGTGCTGACTTGATATTTTGTTCATTAAGGAGTATGATCAAGGTTGATGTTTGCCTACAAAATACAGATTAGGAGTGAAAAAAATGAGGCTAATGGTATTTGTGCTAAACAAGACAGAGCTGCTTGAACCGCTGCTGGCTGAGTTCCTACAGGCTGGGATATCTGGCGCAACTATTTTAGAAAGTACAGGCATGGCAAGGGTGTTAACCCAATATGAAGGAAATGAGATTCCGTTTATTGGCTCAATAAGGGCGTTGCTGAACCCTGAAAGATCAAAGAGCGAGACCATTCTGTTTGTTATTAAAGACGAACAGCTTAAGACTGCCGTTGCAACAATCGAAAAAGTTGTGGGGAACATCTACAATAAGGATACTGGAATTATTTTCAGTATACCTATAGATTTCGTAAAGGGGTTACCACATCTTGAGTTATGATATTCTTTTAAACGTCGCAATCATTTTGCTATGCGGACTTTCTTTTGGAAGACTTGGCAAGTTGGTTAAGCTGCCTAATGTTACAGGATACCTGATTGCCGGACTTATCATAGGTCCGGCTATCCTTAAAATTTTACCGGTGAGTGTTGTGAACAATTTTTCGGTAATATCTGAGATGGCGCTTGGCTTTATCGCATTTTCCATCGGCACAGAATTCAAAATCTCTTATTTTAAGCAGGTTGGTGTGGCACCGATTATTATAGCAATTATGGAGGCATTCGGTGCAGTCATTCTGGTGACGACCTCGATGATTTTGCTGGGTTTCGACGTGAGACTTTCGATTCTATTGGGCGCTATTGCTTCTGCTACCGCCCCTGCACAGACGATTATGGTCATTCAGCAGTACAAAGCTAAAGGACCTGTTACATCCATGCTTTTGAGCGTTGTTGCGATTGATGATGCCGTCGCACTTATTTGTTTCGGCTTTGCTGCAACCGCAGTAAAAGCAATGTCAAACAACGCGCCCATCTCTTTTTTGAGCGTGTTAGCGCCGGTTTATGAAGTGCTGGTTTCATTTTTGATCGGCGTGGTATTGGGCGGCGCCATGGCACTATTTTTACACTGGTTCCACAAATCTTCAAACAGAATCAGCGTCATAATCGCATTTGTACTTTTAACCTTGTGGACGGCCAGTGCAATCAATGCCTCTCCGCTGCTGGCTTGCATGGCATTGGGCGTTATGATGACGAACGTGCGCTATGATATTTCTGATGTGATTAAGGTAATGAACACCTTTACACCCCCAATATTTATGATCTTCTTTGTAATTTCGGGCGCGGGCTTTGACGTTGGATCACTTATGAGCATTGGTTTTATCGGCACAGTCTATGTTGTAATGCGTGTGGTTGGTAAATGGTTTGGCGCATGGCTGGGCGGAACCATAGCCAAGGTGGATCCCAATATTCGCAAATACCTTGGGCCCACACTGATGCCCCAGGCAGGTGTTGCGATTGGCTTGATTTTGGTGGCAAAAACGATTACTCCCGAATTTGCTTCACAGATTCAAACCGCAATTCTCGGCTCAACTTTTATCTATTCGATCATAGGCCCCAGTGTTGCGAAGAACGCACTTATCAAAGCGGGCGAAATTGTTATTCCAGACAAGAAGAAAGTGTAAACGCTGGCATATTTCTGAAAACAAACTTATGCTACTTTCTCATTGACGCTAAAAGGGTGCCGCCACTTTTAAACTGATCTAGTAAAAATGGATAATGACAAAAAGAGACCTCCTGTTGTAGAGAGCAGAACTACAACAGAAGGCTTTTTATATGCATCGATATTACTCAAAACATACTAAATAAAATAGTGTGGGAATTGATTGTTTCAAAAAGCGGCGGCACCGTTTTTGCAGGTTTGAACCCCATATTAACCCAAGATTAAAGAGGTAAGCAAGAATTAATCTCTGGATCTCAGGATTAATCTTTGTTCTTTGTTGTATTATTTAAACCAAAGACGGCTCTGGCGCTTTCAGCGCTAGGGTCGTGCTTTATATTTTTAGAATGAAATTTGCTATTATCTTTATTACTCTTTGAGCCGCTATCCTTCTTTTTACTATGATTCATACATGCATTCCTCTATTACTCATAAACAATTTTAAAACCGGTGGTTTCAATACAGTTTTTAATATCAGCTTCAGTAGCAGGGTCATTATACTTTATATCGACCGTACCTGTTGTTAGATTAACGCCGACTTCACGAACCCCATCAATTTTGTTCAGTGAGTTCTTGATTTGGGTCTTTTGCTCTTTGTTTTGAATGCCAGAGACACTACACAGTATCTGGTTCATCTTTTGCCCTCCATAGATTTCTCATGCCCGCTGTGATGCAGGCCAATCTTTTGGCCGTTTATAATACCGACATCAGCATTTTCTTTTGGCTTCATTTGTCTGAGTTCCGGGTTGCTTTTGGGGCGATCTTTCACCCTGTTTTTGTTATTGTTCATCGACCGTTCCTTTCCCGATGGGGGTATCATCACATTTACTGTTAAAAATCTAAGATTTTGATTTATCGTCGCCGGGTTTATGCCTGCTCCCAGATTGTTTTTTATTATTCCTGCTTTCGCCGTCCAGCGCACTTTCCGCCATAGTAGGACCACCGCGGGATTTTATCTTTCGCACATCTTTTGGATCAAGTTGACTATCTTTCGGCATATTTAATCACCTCATCGGTAGTATAGACCTGTGCCTATCAATTTATGCTGACTATTCTTGAAGCAGTTCTTCATCTAAGATATAGTAAGAAGTGGAAGAATGAAGCGTATGATATTCGATTATAATGATGACATGTGAAGAAGCTATCCAATGTATCACACAAATTACATTTTTGTTGCATCAACTATGTATAATAAAGTTGTCTTAAACGATTTTTTAGGCCATTATGACAGGAGCATGATTAATGATTATTGGAGTGGCAACCATCAAGCTTTATGTACCATGGGCATATTCCCTAAAAGAAAAGCGCATGGTGGTTAAAAGCATCGTTTCAAAGGTGCAAAACAAATTTAATGTATCGATTTCAGAAATAGATGCCCAGGATATACACCAAACTATCATACTTGGCATTGCCTATGTAACCGGTGATACCAGACTGGCCGACAGCATGATCGATACGGTCATTACATTTATTGAGCATCATACAGAGGCAGAAATACTAGACATTTGTCGAGAAATTAGATGAATAAGAAAGCGCTTGCAAAACCCAAAGTATACTAATGTACTCCCGATAAGGTTTTCAGTGCTGTAAACAAGATTCAAGAGACTACGTTTCATTGCGTTAATCGGTGCAGACCGATTTGCATTGTGCAAGGCTCAGGGGTATAATATTATAACCCTAACGAAAAGGATGGTTTTGCCATGTCCACCCTGCCACCCCTAAAGGTGATTGCTAAAATTCACAGCGACTTTCCCACAAAATTCGGAATCCCCCGCCAAAGTGGTCTTGTAGATTCCTTAAAGTCAACCATAGTCTTCGAACCTGCGTATCGCAATCCTCATGCGCTGAGGGGGTTGGAGGGGTATTCCCATATATGGCTTATCTGGCACTTTTCTCAGACAGCAAAAGAAGACTGGACCCCCACTGTGCGCCCTCCTCGTTTGGGCGGCAACACAAAAATGGGGGTTTTTGCAAGTCGCTCTCCATTTAGGCCAAACGCCATAGGTCTTTCCTCGGTCAAGCTTGATAAAATACAGCTGGAAAGCTCTCAAGGCCCACTGCTTTTTGTTTCGGGAGCAGATTTAATGCACGGTACACCTATATATGATATAAAACCCTACCTGCCCTATGTAGATTGCCACCAAGATGCCACTGGCGGATTCGCTCTTCAATCAAAGAAAGGAACATTGGTGGTAGATTTTCCACAGCAGTTGCGCCCGCTGATACCCCAAGAGAGCCTCGAACCGCTACTGGAGGTTTTGGCACAGGACCCACGTCCCGCATACCAAAATGCGCCTCAACGTGTATACGGATTTGAGTTTGCAGGCTTTGAGGTGCGTTTTATCGTTGAGGAAAATATGCTTACGGTAAAAGAGCTGCTTCCATTAAAATAGATGGCTTGCGGGGGATCTTACCCATTGGTATAGGAGTAAGGTAGTCTCTAAAAACATTTTGAAATCTATTTATCAACTATACTGTTATTATAGGCCGCTACTATAGCGGCCTATTTTTATTTATACAATAAAACCGATACATTCCTATTGGAATATACCGGTTTTGGATTATATATTTGAGCATTTATTTTTGTATTATGGCGCAACTTAACAGATTGCTTTATAACTTCAGTAACTAAAAATAGAAGCTATGTGTCAGTTAGTAAACTATTCTCACAACAGCTCTAGATATTGACATTACTCAATTTAAGGCGTGAAGTAAAAGGTTTGAGAGAAAAGCATCAATCCTCCTCAATTGAGCGGGGGCGGATACTTTTACGATTGTTATGATATTCTAATTTTAGTGTATTTTTTGCTTGCAAGTCGCTAAAGTTCTATAACGGAGTGGGGGAGAGACCGTGTCTCAAAGTTTGCAGCGGCATTACCATTCGCTGACATCGTATCGTTTGAGAACAGCATCGAGCTGCTTGAGACTTTGGGTGGATTGGGGAGACAGCCGGGTGGCAAGCTCGTTCGATATTGCTTCGAGTACCGCAAAAGCAGAGATGCGCGAGAACAGATCGGAGGAAGGGCGGGTGAGTAGAACCGCGTCCGCAAGATCAGTGATCGAACAGGATAGGTTGTTGGTCAACAGGATCAGCGGATGGCCCTGCTCATGGCAGAACCGCGCCACCTCGATGGAAGTTTTGGTATAAGGCCATTCGGTGATTAAAAACAGAACATCACCGTCTCCCATTTGACTGACACGATCAAAAATAAAATGTTCATCGTTACTTAATTGGTAAACTTTGTTTAAAAAGGGGGTGAGAATCGACTCAAAATAGAGTGCGATTGGCTTTGAAGAACGCAGACCGAACAGGAGGATTCGCCGTGCCCCCAATAACATCTGGATGCTTTTTTCAAAGGCAAGATGGAGATCTGGCGTCAGTGTTTTCTCCAGCATTTCGATCATGACGTTGAAGGTACCCACGAGCGAATCCTTTTCTTTTGGCACTCCGCTGCGCAGCATGGCGTTGAGTTGCCAATAGGAAGAGCTGATGCGCTGCACGGAGTAAGCATGGACATCTCGCTTAAAGTCATGGTAGTTATCATATCCGATTTCATGCAGAAAACGGAAGATGGTTGCCTCTCCGACCTTTGCATTTTTTGAGAGGGCAGCAACCGACATCATACCGATTTCGTCGGTGTGATCCAGAATATAGTCGCAGAGCTGACGTTGCTTTTTTGAGAGGATATTTCGGTTTTTAATCAGGCTCTCTATTTTTTCAAAATTCATATACGCAAGTTCCTTTCTTCTTTTGAGGAGTCTCTGATTATATGTAAAAAGTGATTGATTAATTATTAACAATATCAAAAACGGAGCAAAAGTTATTTTGATTATATCATAAAACAATCGTTTTTCAATTGTTTTTAACATAATTTTCTAAATATTTTTGCTATTTAAAGTATTTCTAAATTTTTGGAGTAAAACAAAAGTAAAACAATAGACTTTGCTCCAAAACGCTTTCTTATGCTTGACATATGATAGTTACAGTGATATTATGATAGTAATAACTCCAAAAATTAAGATAACGGAGTAAAAAAGGAGATTTTTCGTTATGTCTAGTAAGGAAAACAAGGTACTCTGGATTTCTCAGGAAGAAGCAATTGAGTGCGGTGCGCTCGACATGAAATTCATCATGAACAACGTCATGCGTGCAAACAAGATGCTGGGCAGAGGCGAGACCATCGAAATCCCGCTGTTTCATATGATGTGGGATCCCGGAAAACATGCAGGCAAGCGTGTGGGACTACATGCCTGCATCATCAACAGCGAGGAAGAGAATGTACATGTTGCCGGTGTGAAGGCGATCCCGTCCAACCCGACAAACCCGCGCAAGTTAGGCAAGCCTCGTTCGAACGGTCTGGTCACCCTCTATGACGAGGAAACCGGATATCCTCTGGCGGTGGTGGATGACACCATTATCAGCGGAATGAGAACTGGCGCAGGCTCCGGATTGGGCGCAAAGTGCTTTGCGGATCCCAACTCCGAGGTAATTGGACTGGTTGGTGGCGGCATTATCGCAGGCTATTGCCTCGAGGCAACCGCAATGTTCATGAAAAACATCAAAAAAGTCAAGATCTTCGACTATAACCGCGAGAATGCACTCAAATTCTGTGAGAAGTGGGCACACCTCGGTTATGAGTTTGAGGCAGTGGAGAGCGCAGAGGCAGCAATTCGCGATTCCGATATCGTTCATACCTGTACACTGGTGGACGTGGGCGAGGAGTATGTCGAGCCTTCGTGGATCAAGCCCGGCTCATTCCATTCCTTCGTTTCGCAGTATGATTATAAGGAAGAATGCCACACCATCCCCGGAATTAAGTTTGGCATGGACTGGCTGGATCGCCTGAATGACCGCGATGCATGCACCCTTTCCAATATGGTACTCGACGGAAAGATCGCAAAGCCCGAGTATCCTCAGGTTACTCAGGTTTCCGATGTCCTACTCGGTAAGCATCCCGGTAGAACCAGCCCCGACGAGACCTATCTCTTTGCTACCATTGGCATCGTTATCACCGATACCCTCAACTGCTACGAGGTCTACAAGCAGTGCCTTGAAAAGAACCTCGGTACCTGGGTATATCAGTGGAAGGAACCCGCGAAGGTCTAAGGCTATTTTGTTAGCTGAAATTGTTGCACCAAAAACAAAGGGGAGGGCTTGTTGTGGATTCACGACAAGCCCTCAATCTGTCGAAAAAGTCAAGCAAAAGCTGGACTTTTTTTATTTTGTGCTTAAATAAATATTAGCGGAATTATTTGAAAACAATTATTTATTTCTACTAATGCGCATACGCTTCCCCAGAGCGGACATTGATCATATGGTTAAGGCTTTAAGTACCCTCATTTTAAGAACAAAACTCCCACCATTTAGTGGTGGAAGTTTATCAAAATTGTTATAATAAGGGCCTAATCAAAATTAAATATATCTTCAATTGGGGCCTTTACAGCTTTTGATATATCAATTGCTAATTTTAAAGATGGATTGTATTTAGCCGCTTCCAAGCGAATAATAGTTTCTCGCCGAACACCTACTATTTGTGCAAGCTCATCTTGTGTTAATTCTGCAAGCTGTCTATATCTTTTTAAGTTACAATTGAAATTCGGCATATTATTTTTCCTCTAAACTATAGAGTTTTATTCCATAAATATTAAATATTACAGCATATACAAATGGAAGCAAAACATATGCAATATCTGAATTTCTAGTGTATAAAACCAAAACCCAACAAGAAAAAATTAAAACAGTTGATATATTAAAGGTAAAAGCCATGGCTTCTTTTCGGTTTTCAATATATCGCTCATCCGCTTTATCTCCCTTTATTTTTGCAATAAAAAAGTTAGCAAAGAAAGCAAAACATCCAATAAAGCCTAAATCTAATATATCTCCCGAAACGAAATACCTAAGCGCAACAAATCCTAAAAAACCAAAAAAACCACAAAAAAATTGCTTTTTAATCATCGTGTTTCTCCCCGGTACAGTGATGTAATTGTATCTAATAGTGATAATAATATCACTATTATAAAAAAGTGTCAATAGCAAAAATAAGCAGACTATATCTCAAGTCTGCTTGAAGGGATATCATAATCTTATGTTTCAAATTCTAATTTGTATGTGAAGAAAGCTTTTATAAAATTGTCTAAATCCTCAAGAAATTATTGGCTCCGATGTCATTTATATTGGAAACCGATGGTCTGAAGGTGCTAAAACAGCCGCCTTACTTATCAGAGAGGCGGCTTAGATTTAGATTACCACTGATTGCGGCACAGCCTACAACGAGAAATGACAGATATATTTGTTGCGGTAATTTGCGGCGGAATACTCATCGTCATTGCTCCGCTATATTGAATACAGATAAAATCCCCAACGCGGAAACGGCATGCGTTAGGTGTATGTACAACCACGATTTGCGACATCGCATGGTCAAAGACATACAAAATGTCGCACTCGACCCTTCGCACAGTAGCTTGCATTGTCATAGGTATCACCTCTTATGGTATGATATGCTGAGGGTCGATTGAGGTGTACCGGCGTGGGGTGGAAGATGCTCCACTTGAACTCAACTGGTAGTCGTGGTAAAATAATCCAAACCCACTATAGATGCCATTGGAAACCATATACGCCCTAAAAGGCGCAGAATTCTGTGCGATTTAAGGCTTTCAATGGCGGGGTGAAATTCCTCTGCTTTTATTACATTTCCTTCTCGACTGCGAAATACAAGGGCTTTCACTGACGCAATTAGGGGCAGATATTTATGCACTGGAAAATGAAAGGAGGGGGACTATGGCACGAGTGCAAATTCAATTCGACAAGCCATATGTTTATATACCAACAACTTTACAAAATCGGTTGGAAACCATTCATAGCTATCCACTCACCATCTTGCAGGCGGCTTCTGGATTTGGAAAAACCACCGCGATCAGTAAGTATCTTTTTCAAGCTGAAGCGCATCAGGTTTATTGGTACACCTGCATGGGGGAGCCCATTCGCAAGGCATGGAACGGAATTTGCAAGATGTTTTCTCATATCGACAAAAATGTAGCCAGACAGTTGGAAGCGTTGGCTTATCCGACACAGGACAACCTCGTGGATATTGCGGAAATTTTGGGCGGGTGCTCAGTTGACGGGGAAACATGGGTCATAATCGATAACTTTCAATACATACAAAACAGCCTACCCGAACGCATGCTCCATGCACTGGCACGCCATTCAAGTCAATGGCTGCATATCGTGGTCATTACCCAGTCCATAGATAATATGGACATCGGTGGTATTTCGTCCGACAAGATTTATGTCATTGAAAACAGCGCTTTCTTTTTTCAAAAAATAGATACAAATGCTTATTTCCAAGCCAACGGAATTACATTGTCCTGCGACGAACTGGACAGACTTCACATGCTTTCTGAGGGATGGGTAGCTGCTTTGAATCTTCAACTGATACATTACCGGCAGGAGAGGGATTTTGAAGCGACCGATAGCATGGATGACCTGATTCAATCCGTAATATGGAATCGGTTGGAACTTGAGGAGCAGCTTTTTTTGATTGCTGTTTCTTCGCTCGACCGCTTCACAACGGAGCAAGCGTATATTATTTTGCAAAAGGACGTTTTCTCGGGCAGTATCGCCCGGTTGTTGAACAGTGGATCTTTTATCCGTTATGAACGGGTCAGTGGAGCGTATACACTGCACAGCCTGTTGAAAAAATTTCTGCGTCAGGAGATGACTAAGCTACCCGCCGAGGAAATCAGTAGGATACAAAAGCTTGCAGCCGACGCTTATGCGGCTGTTGGCGACCGCTATCACGCCCTACGAAACTATCTGGAAGTGGCGGAGTTTCAAACGCTACTTTCGCTGCCGCTCAAGGCCTCGGATTTCGCCCTATATTTGGAGGATGGCAGTGCTAAGGTTCTGGAAGAGGTGCTGAACAAATGCGATAGGGCGCTGCTCATGCAGTATCCGCAAACGCTATCAATGATAACCTTTGAGCTTTTCCGGGCAGGCAGCTATACAGCATTTGGTCGTGGTTGTGCGCTTATAGCGGACATACTCTCTCAACCAGAACAATGTGGGCTCAGCGCGAATGAGACCAGAACACTGTCGGGACAGATGGCATTATTGCAATCTTTTATGGCGTTCAATGATATTGAAAAGATGAGCGTGCTGCATCGCAAAGCGTGGGAGTTGCTAGGAGGTTCCTTTTCCAATCGATCTGACTGGAACGATTCATGGACCTTTGGCCAGACGTCTGTTCTGTATATGTTCTGGAGCAAAAGTGGGGCGCTTGACAACGAGCTTGCCTGCATGGAAGAATGTCTGCCCTATTATATCCGCTTGACCCAAGGACACGGAACCGGCGCAGATTGCGCTATGCAGGCCGAAGCTCTGCTGATGCGCGGAAATGATACCGCTGCCGAGGCATTGTGCTACAAGGCAATTTATCTTGCAGACGAACAAGAACAAGACAGCATTTGCTTTGCCGCTGAAACGGTTCTTTTGCGCATCGCTTTGTTGCGGGGTGATACAGAAACTTACGAGAATGTACGGCAAAGCATTCTCAAACGAGCCAAAACCTGCGTCGAACCGATGGGAAGAAGAATGGCCGATCTAGCGCTGTCCTTTGTCTCAGTTCTGGTCGATGATGGCGCCGTCTCCGAATGGCTCACAGATTTGGATAAAATTGCGACTGTCTTGTACGAAGTGGCAGTCCCCTTTGGGGTGCTGGTATATCTGCGCTGGCTGGTACCCCAGAACCAGAATGCCAAGCTACTGGGTATCGCACAGGGCGCACTTCCGGCCGTGGTGCAACACCATTTTTTGCTTCCTCAGGTTTATTTTCACCTGTTTTCAGCTATTGCCCATAGCCGTCAGAGGCAAATGCAGGAGGCGCAGGCGGCGCTGGATCGTGCCCTTGCGATTGCACTGCCTGACGGCATCTATCTTCCCTTTGTAGAGTATGGCGAGCAGCTTGAGCCCCTTCTGGCTGCGCGCAGCCAATCGCCTGATATGACCGGGGTGCTTTCGCTGTACAAACGGCATAAAACCGGGGTAGAAAAGCTAAAAAAAAGCGTAGCGATCGGTCGGCTTTCTCCCCGAGAGCGGGAGGTGGCGCGGTTGGCTGCCGACGGGCTAACCAATCGGGCTATTGCAGCGCGGTTGTTAATCTCGCAAGAAACGGTTAAAGCGGTTATGAAAAATATATTTCAAAAGCTAAGCATTGGCTCGCGTGTTCAGCTTAAAACTTTAAAGCATGCGGGGAAAATTTAAAAATAAATACCCGATGGGGGATACACTTAGGTTAAAAAGACGTCGTACATTAATAGTACGGCGTCTTTGCTTATTTTACCCAAAACTAATGAAGATATATTTATGTTGGAAAAATAAGTATACCAAGGCTTTTTACGCTCGTGAGAATACTTGAGAAATATATGGAGGTAGATAACGCTATGAAAAAGAAGCTGTTCATTCTTGTAGTATTGACATCTTTACTTTTAACTGTTTTTTTGGCTGGATGCAGTAAAGCTGAATCGGTTGAGGAAAGTAGTTCAGAAATCATATCCGAGGCGACCACAACATTGGCGGACTATGACGGCTGGTGGTACATAGACGATGACTCACATGACGGTGTTTCCATGATTGAAATTTTCCGTGTAGACGCACAAGCACAGGAGATTACCGTCTACAACAACGAAGGCTTCACTGTAGCCACCTTAAGCGCTATTGAGGGGAGCACTGGTGAACTGATTTTAGATTTGGAACTTTTCGGCGAGGTTCCCATGGTTCTTTTAGATTCGGATACCCTGACGTGCAAAGATGGCATGACTTTCCGTAGGGGAGAGCCATTACCCGAGCCGGATTACTCGTCGTTCACAGGTATCTGGTACCAAAACGGGGATGAGAATGGCGGTTACTATAAGTTATCTAATGATGGTTCCTATGAGTATTACGTGAATTCCAAAACTGAAGAAGCAATCGAAAAGGGTACCTATACTTTTTCTACTATGACACGGTATATCGGCGATAGCGAGCCGTTTGAAAGCCCCTGTCTGACCATGGACGACGGCAGCGGATTTACTGACGATTTTTATCTGTTGGAGAGCGGCGTGGGGCTAATGGGCAGCGGCTTTGACAAGAATTTTTATATTCGCAGCGATGCACTGGGAACGACATCTGGAGATAATACCATATTTTTGTGCACCCTGGTGCTCAAAAGCCCATGGCAAGGTGATAATGGCAACTATCTCATCTTTATGGAAGACGGCACATTCAAGCTGTCCACTGCGGATGAGTCGGGAGAGGTCAAGCCCTATGACGGAGGCAAATGGTCGGCAAACGGCCAAGAACTTTTCCTTGTTTGGGAGAATGATGAGGAAGAAACGGCAGAATATCAAGTTGAAAATGAAATTTTCGTACCATCTTTGAAAGAAATATTCGCAGGTATGTGGTAATTGAATTAACATTGAAAGAGAGGAATTTAATATGAAAAAAAGTATTTTATTAGTATCTGTTATTGCGCTCGTACTCGCCTTAGTACTTTGCGCCTGCGGTGGAACGACCCCGACAACACCGAGCAGCACCTCGGAAAGTACTACGGAAAGCTCGTCCAAAAGCACTTCCAGTACGCAGGCTACGCAAACAAAAGTTACCCTTTACGCCGATTTTTCTGCCGGCTCTGCAGATGCAGAAAGTATGGAGTTGATAAAGAGCAATGAACAGACGGTTTCGGGTGATCTGACTGTAGAGGTGCTGGCACAGCAGCTTTCTGAATGGACGGGGCTGGACTTTACGATTACCAGTGCAGAGCTTTCGGGGGACAGTGTGACAGTGGATTGGGCGGCAAACGCCACTCTTGTGGCTGGGCTAGACGAGCGGGGGCAGAAAGAAGAGTTCCATTTTTATGATGCGGAAAGCCTCAACTGGTTTATGATGGATAGTCTTGCGCGAACCATTAAGGAAAACCTCAAAGTTAGCACGGTATATTACTCTATGGATGGCGGAAAGCCGATTGCATTAGAAGATATGACAGGGCTTAAGGAACTGCCTGTGGAACAGCCCTACGAGGGAAGCGCATTCTTTTTTGCTCATGTAGATAACAAGGGCGACGATGAGGTAGGTCAGTTTACTTACAGGGATGAGGAAAATCAGCTCCTTCTTTCATATCCCAATGACTTTTCAGCCGATGCAGCTGTGGATGAAAATGGCGATATTTCCTTTGCATCCCAGCAGGGTGACTCGGCGCTGTCGTATTGGGTTATCCCTAACACCTATGATGAGGATGCGGCTGCATTTATCGAGAATTCCCGCGCTAAAGAAATAGAAAAACTGCAAGGGAATGTGGTCATCGGAAAAAGCGAAACATTGAATCAGGAAACGGGAGAGGTAAGTATATTGGCAAATTACTGGGTGGTAGATACAGACAGGATTGTTTGTGTAGCCATCAAATGCGGTAGTTGGGAGGAAGTGTCACAATGGTATGATTCCTTTAAAGGAGGCGCGGTTCATATTGAAAGCGTGGCCGGGATTAATGCAGGAGAGGGAATTTCGGAAGATGAGGCAATGGATGTGCTTAGCAATGCGCTTGCCGACCGTATGACTGACGAAACGGCGATTGTTGCCAATGGCGAAAGCGAAATGGAAGGGCAGCATTGCTGGACCTTTTCGTTCGGCAAAAATACGCCAGAAAAGTTTACAGCGGAAGAGCATTACGCCGTAACCGACAATGGTGAAATTTACGTCTTAGATATTATCAATGATAAATATGAGCCGTTGGCCATAGGGTAAAGGAGTGAATATGATGCGTAAATATTTCTTAATATTATTAGCTTTTTGCTTGATGTTGTCCTTTGCGGGCTGTTCAGCTTCAAGCTCAACTGAGAATAAGGAGGAAGGCATACATTTCGAACTGCTTCCTGAGAATGCCGACCTTTCCCTAGCTCCGGGTGTGGTGGTTGAGCCGAAAAAAGCACCGTACAACTTGGGAGGATGGACTGCAGACAATATAGTGTTTTGGGAAGTTGAGCTGCCAGAAGACGGACAATACTCTTTTAAGATTACTTATTCCCGTCCTACTCAGTATCCTATGGCGGAGGGTATTCTCCGTGTGGATACAGCGGATGGCGTAACCCATGATATGCATTTCCAAGCACCTCCCACAGGGAAAAACAAAAAGAAGGATGATTGGTCTGTTTATGTTACCAAAGATTCGATTGGAGATAATTTGGTGGCGGGTCCGGCTTTTATTTGGGTCATTCCGAACTATGAGCCAGGTGACGGTATGCCAGAACACTTTATAAATCTGCGTTCAATCGCCGTGACCTGTACCCCTGATTCATCCAATTCCTCAGAGGATGAACCCAATGAGCAAACACCGGCTTCTAAGATTGAACAGGCGGAGTCTGAAAATGAAAAGGTAGCATTGGAGAATACATATAAAATTATCATTGACGGTGAAAATATGACAGGGAAAATGAACCTTGTTATACAGGATTATGAATTGTACGCTGAGGCAACCTCGTACTTTGATGCGCTGACCCATAGTGGTAATCCCATTCTATACAGTGAATACGATAAAGAAACAGGGGTCGTCGGTGTTTACTCATGGGCTACGGATGTAATGATTTTACGCTTCCATATGGGTACTAATATTGGCTACAGGCTGATTGATGCTATGAATGATCAATGGGAAGAAAAGAGGTTGGACGCAGACATATATGCTGATTCACAGGACAATGCCCTAATTCCAGTAAAGACAGTGACCGAGTACCTAATATCCTTAGGTCAATTAGAGGCTACTGTGGAGGAATAAAAACAGCAATAGGGGGTGGAAACTATGTCTACAGGGGTGGCAGTATTTCTTTTTATGGTGGGCTTGGCTGGTGCATTTTTTAGTTTTAAGGCTGTCAGCAAGAGAAAGAGAGCAAAAAAGAAAGCTGGTGCAGCTGTGGCGGTCTGCATAGCTTTCTGCCTGATGGCGGTGCTGTCGGTGTTTTATCTGGCAGCCGCCTTGCTATTGATTGGCAACATTCATTAATAAACGCTGGGCATGCATTTCCGTATGCAGCTTTAAGATTGAATAATGAGCGGGAAATCTGAAAACAAATTAAATACCCGCGCTAACAAGCAGAACCCTAGAAATGTGGTATACCGCCATGCTCAAAAGCGGAGAAAAGGAGGTTTATCATGCAAAACAGCAGAATATTTCGTGCAGTTACGCCCCTGGAAAACGGATTCCTTAAAGTTGAAATGGAATCTGGCAGCACGGTTTGTCTGGATATGCACCGGCGGCTTCAATCGGTGCGGTTCGGATTATTGCGCAACCAGGATGTGTTCCGAAGTGTTACGACAGATGGATACCGTCTGATTTTTTACAGAGACGACAGCGAGGTGCTGGAGATTCCGGCAGCCACCTTTATGGATCTGCTGGCTGTCGACCGCACACGGTAGAGACAGTCAAATAGACACGAACTGTTCCCATTAATAAATGAAAGAGTTATTTTATGAATAAAATTTATTCAGTTATTATTATCCTTGGCATAGCCCTCAGCTTGGTTGCTTGTAGTGGTGCGGAAAAAGATGCGAGCAATACCAACATAGCATCAACGGATTTAATAGCTCAATCAGAAAGCAATGCAATTCCAGAAATGGGAAAATCGTATGAATTTGAATTTAATCCTTATGTTTTAACATCAGAATATGAGCAGTTATACGGAGATGAATTTTTACAAGCTTATAGAAACTTTGTTTCTTCATATTTAAACTATGAAAACTATTATTCATGTCCTAGCGGCGATTACGCTTATTTAATTTCAAAAATGCAGCAGGTAAACTTTCCTTTGTTTAATGCCGATGCATATTTTGATTATGATAATTTTTATAATGCGCAAACAGGAAGAGTACCAATATATTACGTTTCTGAAAGCAAAGAACAACACGATGAATTAATAAGTAATTTTGTTGATGACTTATCAGAGATAATTGAAAATAATATAATGCAAAACGACAATGACGTTATTAAAGCCATAACACTATATCGTGCTTTTTCAAGTAGTGTAAGTTATAACTATGACGCAATAGATAACGATATGATTTCAGATGTTTCTCCGTATAACGCACTAATAAACCGTGATGGCATATGTCAAAGCTTTGCAGGGGCATATACATATTTGCTGTTACAGCTTGGCATTGATGCAAATACTTGTGGAGGAATGACGTATGACAATACAAGTGCACATGAATGGACAATACTAAAGCTTGATGGAAAATATTATTATGCTGATCCAACGTTTGAAAATACCGAAACTGGAGGATGTGGCTTAAAATATTTTGGAATTACAACAGCAGAGCGTGAGGAGGCAGGAAATTTTGACCCTCAATATTTTAATATTGGCTTAACTAATGAAATATGGTCAAGAGACTCTGATATTTCAGATACAAGGTTTGAACCATTAAGAGCTTGCTTGACTTTTGAAATTGACCATGAAGAGAATTCAGTTGTTTGTTTTGATGAAAATGGAAGTGAGTACATAAAGTTTAGCTAAAAAGCCTGAATTTACCCCTGGGGTGCATTGCAAGACTAGATTATGAATAAATGACTAATGTCACATCTCTTTAAGATGTGACATTTTTATGCCTACAAGAGGATGCTAGGCGGATAGTCTTGTGCCGTAACGTCTAAACGCTGTGCAGTATCTGGCTGTTTAGTCCCTATTGGCATTTGTAAATTCAAGAATGATAAAGGGCGTTTTAAATTAATATAATATAGTGATATTTAATAATATATTAGGAGAATGCTTTATGAACAATCAGATATTTAAAGATATGGTAGAAGCTAATATAAATGAGATAAACGACACCATTGACCTTTTATATTTAACATCAAACTCTTGTAGTAAAAACAAGCTATTAAATAGCTTGAGAAAAAACATATCAAATATTAAAACGCTCTTGCAAGACCTCCAAAACGGTGCAAGCATAAACAATTCACAGCCTAATACTACTAAAGTATTTACATTGGATGAGCTATCAAAATACAACGGCAAAGATGGCAATCCGGCATATGTAGCAGTGAATAGCATAGTATATGATGTAACTAATAATGCAGCGTGGGGAGGGGCGACACATTTTGGACTAACTGCTGGTAGAGATTTGACGAAGGCATTCTCTGCATGTCACGCCGGTGAGCCAATTCTTAGCAAATTAAAGGTGGTCGGGAAGATGGCGGAATGAATCAAGCAAATATCAATTGTCCCAACTTTTCACTTAAGCTCGAGACAGCTTCAGTGCTTGTTAATAAGGTCATAGATGGCATCAATAGAAACACAATGAAAAAAAGAAAGCTGGTTTGGCTTGAGCTTACCGGTTGTTCAGGGAACATAATATCCCTTCTTGATGGAGCGAATCCAGACTTTAAAAGCTTGGCTGCACAAATGGTCAATTTCATTTACGAAAATAGCCTCATGGTAGCTGAGGGTGAGGCTGCCATGAAAAAACTGTTTAGTGTTATAGGTGACGATTACATATTAGCCGTTGAGGGTGCGGTCTCCACAAAAGATGATGGAATGCACCAAATCATAGGAAGATGGAAAGGCCAACCTGTAACAGCCCTTCGAGCAATTACAGAGCTTGGGGAAAATGCCTCTCATGTCATTGCAGTGGGTACCTGCGCCTCCGATGGAGGAATTTCGGCGGCAAAACCAAACCCTTCAGAATGTGTGGGTATACAAAAATTACTCAAAAAGAAGGTTATAAAACTACCAGGGTGCCCGTGTCATCCTGATTGGTTTATGGGTACTCTGGCCTATATCATGCTTTGTGGTGAGCCAGAACTGGATGACAGACAAAGACCCCTTATGTTTTATAGCACATTAATTCACGACATATGCCCCAGAAGACCATATTTTGATAAAGGGATATTCGCCTCAAAGCTTGGTGAAAAAACCTGTATGTTTAAACTAGGATGCAGAGGGCCGGTAACAAGGGTTGATTGCCCACTCAGAAAATGGAACGATGGGGTAAATTGGCCAATTGGCGATGATAGTCCTTGTATCGGATGTGCTATGTTTGGATTTCCAGACAAAATGGAGCCGTTCATTAGTTACGACACGACTTAAATGGGGTGAAAAAAACGAAGAGAATTATAATTAATCCTGTAACCCGCATAAGTGGGTTTATGGAAATAGACGCTGTCATTGATAGTAACATTGTTGCAGATGCAAAGACCGAGGGCCTTCTTTTCAGGGGCTTTGAAAAAATGCTGGAAGGAAGAAGCCCGTTTGATGCCGTGTATTTCACTCAGAGAATTTGTGGAATTTGTTCCACAGCTCACTCCATGGCCTCTACGATGGCTTTAGAAAATGCTATGGGCATCGTTATATCACAGCAAGGCAGATATTTAAGAGACATCATACACGGATGCGAGTTTCTTCAAAATCATATCCGGCACTTTTATCAGTACACCGCACCTGACTTTATTAAGCTTCCCGAAGGCAATACACTTTTTGAAACAGAACATAATGATTTTAGACTGCCTAAACACAAAAACGATTTAATTGTGCAGCACTACTTTGATTCTCTTGAAATAAGCCGCAGTTCGCATGAAATGCTGGCGATTTTAGGCGGAAAAGCACCACATAACCATGGCGTCTTTATCGGGGGAATTACCTCACAAGCAACCCCTGAAAAAATAGCGCGTTTAACCTCAATGCTTCAAAACATCAAACAGTTTATTGTCACCAAAATGATACCCGACGCATACACCATTGCACAGTACTATAAAGAGTATTTTAAAATTGGACGGGGGTACGGTAATCTATTAAGCTTCGGTTGCTTTAATCAATATAAAATGCTGGGTACCCTATTTGTTAACCCCCTAGAATACAGCAATGGGAGGATGACAAAGCTTAATCCCGCAGAAATTACAGAAAACGTACATTCTTCATGGTACACATCAAAAACAGATACTTATACGCCTTTTCAAACAATCCCTGACCCTGATGTAAAAAAAAGCGACGCTTATTCTTGGGTAAAAGCACCGAGGTATAGAGGTCTGCCGTATGAGGTTGGACCTTTGGCTAGGATGTGGCTATGTGGTGAATACCGAAATGGTATTTCGACCATGGATAGAACAATTGCCAGAGCGCTAGAAGCAAAGAAAATAGCGAACATCATGCTTGTTTTACTTAAAAACCTTATTCCTAATATCTCGTTGCAAGAGAAGTATGAAATACCCCAGCGTGCAAATGGGTCAGGCTTGATTGATACAACGCGGGGAGCTTTAGGTCATTGGATAAAAATTGAAAACAAAGTTATTTCCTTTTACCAAATTATCACGCCATCCGCGTGGAACCTTTCTACCAGAAGTCAGGATCAACTACCGGGTCCGGGCGAGAAAGCAATGATTGGCACAACCATCAACAACACTGATCTTCCGGTAGAGCTCGGGAGAATTATTCGCTCGTTTGACCCATGTGTGTCCTGTGCTACACACGTATACAAAAAAGGCAATCTGATTAAAACGATGCAGGTGGTACCATGAAAAGGTTACTCGTAATAGGCATAGGAAGCGTCATTATGAAGGATGACGGAGTCGGTACAAGGGTTGCCCAAGCTATTGAAGACACCCTGCGGGAACATAATATTTCTTGCTTAGTTGGAGAAACGGATTTCCAGTGTTGTTTTGATGAAATTCAGCCGGACGACATTTTGATAATAATCGATGCAATGGCTCAGGGTAAAGAAGCCGGAAGCATTGGTATCATGCCTTTAAGCGATGCCCTAAAAGATCGCAATAAGCTTCGGTCTCAGCATGAATTTAGTCTCTTTGATTTAATCCAATTGCATTATCCGAAGATACAAGGTTATTTAATTGGAATTGAAGCAGCAGAGATCGACTTTGGCTTTGATCTCAGCTTGCAACTTCAACAGTACTTTGATCAGATTTGTAACACTGTGTCAAAAACAATATTAAATATAAAGGAGAAAGCGCAATATGCATGATACACATTTAATTGAAAAAATATATCAATCCATAGTTGCTCTTTGCAGGCAAAATGGAGTAGTGAAGGTAAATAATCTTGATATTGAAGTTGATGAGGGTAGCCATATTGAAGGCCCGCATCTTCTATCTCATTTAAAAGATCGAGATAGTGCTATGTTCGGTGACTGGACAAACATACATGTCGAACATAAGCCGTATGAAAAGCTAACAGCAGTCATAAAAAGCATAGATGGCGATGGATGTGAATGATGCAAGGCGATATTTAATCAATTTAACAGGAATTGTTCAGGGGGTTGGGTTCCGCCCCTTCGTTTTTAGAATTGCACAACAGCATGGGCTTAAAGGATGGGTGGAGAACCAGGGTTCAAGGGTGTTAATAGATATTGAGGGTAAAGGCGAAGACATTCGAGAATTCACCCACAAATTGCAAAACGGTTATCCCCAAAACGCTAGAATTGCCGAGTTTAAAATTTGCGAGCAACCATTTTGGGGCTATTCAGATTTTTTAATCAAAACAAGCTGTCTGGAAGCGAATACTGCAAATTTTCTACCTCAAGATGTTGCAGTCTGCGAAAGTTGCATGAAAGAATTTAACACGCCTGGAGACAAGCGGTTTCAATACCCGTTCATCAGTTGTACCGATTGCGGGCCGAGATACTCGATTATCAGCAGCTTACCGTATGACCGAAAAAGCATAACTATGTCAGCATTTGAGATGTGCCCACAATGTGCATCGGAATATAGTAGCCCGAGCGACAGAAGATATCATGCCCAAACCAATTGCTGCCCCCATTGTGGGCCGGAACTAAAACTTCTGGACGCTAATGGAAACACGGTGAATTCCACTAACCCTGCTAAAATGGCAAGTCAGCTTATTTACCAAGGTAAAATTCTTGCGGTGAAAGGAATAGGCGGATATCACCTTTGTTGTAACGCCGAATCGTCTGCTATACAAAGACTAAGAAAACTAAAAAACAGGCCGCACAAACCGCTGGCAATCATGGCGCGTAACATCGAGGCGGTTAAAAGAATCTGCAAGGTTTCCGAAAAGGAAGAAGAAATCCTAACAGGAATACGAAAACCAATTTTGCTTCTTTATAAGCGTATACCTGAGTACTTGCCTCAAGTTATCGCGCCAAATCAGAAAAAGCTTGGTGTAATGCTCCCTTATGCGCCGCTTCACTCTCTGATTTTTGCTGCTGATGTTGATTATCTCATCATGACCAGCGGGAATATCAGCGGCTCGCCAATTTGTTATAAAGAATGCGATGCTCTAAGTTCTCTTAAAAACGTTGCTGACTACTTTCTGACGCACAACCGCGAGATTACCGTTCCGGTGGATGATGCGGTGGTAAAAGTGGTAGATATGCAAGAGGTGCTTGTTCGGTGTGGACGAGGTTATGCGCCTTTAACATTACCTATAGAAACAAATCATGAGATATTAGCAGTCGGAGCGCAACAGAAATGCTCTGTTTGCATTACCAGAGAAGGTTTTGCCGCTGCAAGCCAATACATAGGAGATCTAAATGAGTATAAAACATTTAGAGTTTTCGAGCAGCAGATTAATCATTTTAAAGACTTGTTTGGTTATTGCCCCGAGGTTTTTGCTCACGATCTAAATCTTGATTATCTTTCTTCACGCTATGCAAAAAACCAGATTGGACAAAAAATTGCAGTGCAGCATCACCACGCGCATATGGTGGGTTGCATGGCGGAAAACAAACTAACTAACGATGTAATTGGCGTCATCTATGACGGTACGGGGTTAGGCACAGACAGCGCAATATGGGGCGCAGAGTTCTTTGTAGGTTCATTATCCAGATTTACAAGAGCTGGGCATTTACAATATGTAAAGCTTCAGGGAGGCGACAGTGCCGTAAAAGAACCTTGGCGGTGTGCAGCATCATACCTGTTAGCACTTGGTATTGAACCTCATGAATTTTTACCGAAAATAGACCCCATTGCAATTGATGCGGTTAAGGCTGCAATTAGCAATAACATTAAATGCTTTGAATCGTCCAGTATGGGGAGGTTCTTTGACTGCGTTGCCGCGCTCTGTGGCTTTTTTACGAATATCACCTATGACGCACAGGCGGCAATTGAATTAGAAAATCTTTCGTATACAGATGTTGATAATTTTTATACCTACTGCATTAGTGAAACTGAAAATGGCTTGATTCTTGAATATGACGATATTCTAAAAGACATACTCACCGATATTCAAAACGGGGCTTTAAAGCAACTTATATCAGCAAAGTTTCATAACACAGTAGTTGAAGCTACGGCCGAATGTATATGCAAAATACGTAAAAAAACTGGTCTTAACGACGTTGTATTGAGCGGAGGCGTTTTTGAAAACACATATTTACTTGAACGGCTAATTTTAAAACTACGTAATTTAAATTTTAACGTTTATTACAATCGGCTTCTCCCAACAAATGACGGAGGCATTTCTTTCGGACAGGCGGTAGCTGCCAGTGCAATTATAAAGGAGAATAATCATGTGTCTTGCTGTTCCTGCAAAAGTTATCAAAATCAATAACGCTCATGCAGAGGTCGATATTATGGGGGTCAGGGAAAAAATCAATATTATGCTGATAGATAACCCCCATATTGGCGACAAAGTAATGGTGCATGCAGGCTTTGCAATAAACAAAATCGATGATGCATATTTTAACTTTCTAAAAGACACTTTACACGAAATGTTGGGTGATTCCATATGACCGAAGTAGAAAAGAAGCTTATTAAGAAAGTAATTTTACAGATAAAAGACTCTGTTACGAGTGATATTCGAATTATGGAAATATGCGGTACTCATACTCATCAGATTGCCAGGTTTGGAATCAGAAAGCTTTTAACTTCAAAAATCCACTTTGTATCAGGTCCTGGCTGCCCTGTCTGCGTTACCGAGCGGGGGTACATTGACGCATTGATAACACTTTTAGAGCAAAACAATGTTACCGTAGCTACATTCGGAGACCTTTTGAGAGTGCAGGGGACATGCGGAAGTTTAGAAGAGCAAAAATCATTAGGAAAAAAGGTGCTAACGGTTTACTCTCCCGAGGATGTTCTTTCTCTTGCGCAAGATTACAACGACAAAAGCATCGTATTTGCGGCGGTCGGTTTTGAAACGACAGCTCCTCTCTATGCAGCATTAATCAAGACTGCAAGCATGTTAAAAATCAAGAACCTCTTCTTTCTTACATCACTAAAACGAATGGAACCAGCAATTAGGTTTGTTCTTGGAAATGCCAAAGCAAATATCGACGGAATACTCTGCCCAGGTCATGTTGCCGCGATAACCGGTATCAAACCGTTTTTGCCGATAACCACTGAATATCACATCCCTGCCGTAATATGCGGATTTGATGAGATGGATCTCGTTACTTCTATCAACGTTTTGTGCAAGCAGATTGCAGGAGAAACCCCCGTTCAATTAATTAATACATATAAACGTTGTGTGAGCGACACTGGGAATGAAGCTGCCCTTAGTCTTATGAATGAAGTATTTAAGATATCCGAAGTGAGTTGGAGAGGTATTGGTAAGATTAAAGATTCTGCAATGATTCTAAACGGCAACTATGAAGCGTTTGATGCTTGCAAGAAGTTCGGCATTGAAGTTAAATCAAACCCCCATCCCTTTCCTCATGAATGTGAATGCGGGAAGGTTATGATTGGAGAAAAAACACCTGACATGTGTAAAAATTTCGGATGTCAATGTACTCCGGAACACCCGCTCGGACCGTGCATGACTTCCTCTGAAGGCGCGTGTTCGGCGTATTACAAATATGGAGGTAGTGAATTTGGATCAAAAAATTACGCTTCGACACGGTGACGGAGGCCTGCATACCAATAGGCTTATACGTGATATTTTCTATAAGCATTTTAAAAATGAAATTCTTTCTGGATATCAAGATTCTGCTATTTTCACCATGGAAAAAGGGCGGCTTGCATTTACGACAGACAGCTTTGTGGTAAAGCCAATTTTCTTTCCCGGAGGAGATATCGGAAAGCTTGCTGTATGTGGAACGGTCAATGATTTGGCAGCGGCGGGAGCACTTCCCCTATATATCAGCACTGGATTTGTTATAGAGGAGGGGTTTGAAATAGAAAAACTGGATGCAATAGCTGCATCTATGAGTAGAGTTTGTAAATTGGTAGGAGCAAAAATTGTTGCGGGAGATACCAAAGTCGTAGAAAAAGGATTGGTCGACGGAGTGTATATCAACACCTCCGGCATTGGAAGAGTACATGAACACTTTCATCCGAGGCCAATATCCTCAGGCGATGAAATTATACTGACAGGTTCCCTAGCAGAACACGGAACAACTATTTTACTTAAAAGATATGCGCTTGGCCTGAAGGGAGATTTTATAAGCGACTGCAATCCCCTCTCTCAAATAATCACCGCTCTCGGTGACAGCATGAAGCACATAAAGTTGATGCGAGACCCTACGCGGGGCGGCGTTGCAACAGCTCTTTGCGAAATTTCAGAAAGCCATCACATAGGCGCAATAATTGAAGAAGATAAATTGCAGATTAGGCCCGCTGTAAATTCTGTTCATGAGATTTTGGGTACCGATCCGTTATACTTTGCCAGCGAGGGAAGAATGATACTTGTTGCAAAAAAAGGTTATGGTATTGAAATAGTGAATATTCTTAAAAGACTTGAAAATTGCTGCAATTGCGATGTTATAGGTGTTTTTAACAATACATACAACAAGATATGTATTCGTACATCACTCGGTGGAGAACGGATAGTTAGTATGCTAGAAAACCAAATGATATCCAGAATCTGCTGATTATAGCATTGATTATTAAGGAGGAAAAACTATGCATATTCCAGATCATTATTTAAGTCCTTCAACCTGTGCGGTTTTAGGGGTAGCTATGATGCCTGTATGGATTAAGTCTGTTAATAAAGTAAAACAAGAAATCCCCAAAGAAAAACTGCCCCTGCTTGGTGTTGGAACTGCCTTCTCGTTTTTAATAATGATGTTTAATGTTCCTCTTCCGGGCGGTACCACCGGTCATGGGGTTGGTGCAGTATTGTTAGCAATTATTCTAGGACCTTATTCTGCGTGCGCTTGTGTATCCGCCGCGCTCCTAATCCAAGCTTTGCTATTTGGAGATGGGGGTATACTGGCGTTTGGAGCAAACTGCTTTAACATGGCTTTTATAATGCCTTTTAGCGGATACTATATCTATAATTTTATAAATAATAGATGGAAAAATAAAAAGGCCCAATATGCTGGAATTGCATTGGGCTCTTACATAGGATTAAATTTGGCTGCGCTTTGTGCAGCAGTTCAGTTTGGAATTCAGCCTTCGCTTTTCACAAATATGGCAAACCAACCGCTTTATTGCCCTTATCCGCTGAGTGTTTCTATACCTGCCATGATGATGCCTCATCTTGCTGTTGCGGGCTTACTAGAGGCTGTTATTACTATGGCTACTATCTCATTTGCAAAAAAGGTATCTCCAGATTTATTTTGTAGCAGTAGAAAAATCAAGTTAAACCCAGCATATAAACTAATTGCTTGTTTAATATGTCTATCGCCTGTTGGCCTTCTCGCACCTGGTACTGCTTGGGGTGAATGGGGTTTAGATGAAATAAAGAATGTTGTCTCGAACGGACATATATTAGGCTATATACCTGAAGGTATGCAGCAAGGATTTATTTTTGAGACAATGATTCCAGATTATTCAGTTAACGGATTTCCTGATGCTGCCGCATATATTTTCTCGGCTGCTATTGGAACTTTAATAGCTATTGCTTTCTTTAAGATAATTGAGGCAATCGCAAAAAATTACTATGCTACCAAAGTTGGGGAGTGGTAATCTATCTTACAATTGCGAAATTCTAAACAAAGAACGAGGTTGCGCTACAAGGTAATGACGCACAGAAGTAATAGAATAAAAACAAAGGCCATTGTGTCAAATGGCTTTTGTTTTGCATAGTATATGCATACATGAGCATACACGTATATAGAGGTGAGATGATGACGACGAAAATATTTAAGGCATTGTCAGAAGAAATTAGATTAAGAATACTGGCATTACTGTTTAATGATGAAGCGTGTGTGTGCGAGATAGAAGCTGTACTAAATCTTTCTCAGTCCAACGCATCAAGGCACCTATCCTGTTTAAAGAACAGTGGCATTTTGAAGAGTTATAAAAAGGCTCAATGGACCTATTATAAAATCAACGGAGAATTCTCAGAAAACAATTTAGAACTAATGCATTATCTGCAAAGAAAAGTAAAAGAAACGCCAACGTATCAACAAGATTTAAATATGATGAAAAATTGCAAGTGCGAAAGCATGTGCAAATAAAAATGAAAAGCAAAATGATGCATAGTAATATGAGAACCCTCTTTATTATTGTGCATTTTAATTTTACCTGCTAATTAGAATCCTTCTTATACTTTTGTTTATAAAATTGTAAGCTAAGTACTTAAATTATCACAACTAATATTTTGATAAAGGTAGGTTTTGTTAATGAAAAGCGTGCAAATCTTCGAGCCTGCTATGTGCTGTCCTACTGGTTTATGTGGGGTTGGCGTTGACCCAGAATTATTGAGAATGTCAACGGTTTTAAACTCCCTTAAAAAACAAGGAGTTATCATTGATAGGTTTAACCTTAATAGCGCACCAATGGAATTCGTCAACAATAAAACAGTGAACAATTTTATTAGCTCCAAAGGTGTAGCTGGCTTACCAGTAACACTAGTCGATGGAAAAATTGTTATATCTGGTAGATACCCAACCAACCAAGAGTTGATAAAGATATTAAACATCCCTTTAGGGTTTCTTGGCCAGTCGCACACAAGCAAGTTCAAAGTCACCCCCAAAAGACAAGGTGGGGGCAGCTGTTCAGGTGGAAACTGTTGATAATATAGCCATTGTCGGATATAAAACCATAGAGTGCCAGACGCACTTAGTTAACATATTTTTAAGGAGGACATAAGGTTGCAACCGTTTGATATTAACAAGATACCCCTTACAAAATATCTATTCTTTACTGGCAAGGGAGGTGTAGGCAAAACCTCCGCAGCCTGTGCAACAGCGGTGACCCTTGCAGACAATGGGAAAAAAGTACTTCTAATAAGCACCGATCCGGCATCGAACCTTCAAGATGTTTTTAACACTGAACTAAATAATAAGGGAATTCAAATACAGGAAGTTCCTCGCTTATATGTTGCAAACTTAGACCCTATTCAGGCTGCCGCAGAGTATAGGGAAAGCGTAATTGCCCCCTACAGAGGCAAGTTGCCCGATGTTGTGATAAGCAATATGGAAGAACAGCTTTCGGGTTCTTGCACTGTGGAAATTGCAGCATTTAATGAGTTTTCTCATTTTATTACTGATATTCAATCTCAAAAGGAATATGACCACATTATTTTTGATACAGCCCCCACAGGCCATACGCTAAGAATGCTGCAGTTACCTTCAGCATGGAGTAATTTTATAAGCGAAAACACCCATGGAGCATCTTGTTTGGGACAATTAGCTGGGCTTGAGGATAAGAAGAAAATGTATAGGAATGCCGTTGAGACATTAGCCGACGGCAGTATGACAACACTAATTCTAATTTCACGTCCGGAAGATGCTCCGCTGAAAGAGGCCCAAAGAGCATCTAAGGAGCTTTCAGAGCTTGGTGTTAATAATCAGATGCTTGTTGTTAATGGAGTTTTACTCGCGTTTGATGACCAAATATCGCATAGTCTGTATAAGAAGCAACAAAAAGCGTTAAAGCACGTTCCTCTTAGCCTTCAAAAAGTGAGTACTTATTATATACCCCTTAGAGCGTACAACATTACTGGTATAGAAAATGTGAGAGCGCTACTAAATAAAGATAATTATATATTATCTCAAGATAGAGTAAGTTGTCCTAAGATACCAAACCTAAAGGACGTTATTCAAGACCTTTATAAGACAAAGAAGAAAGTCATTTTTACCATGGGTAAGGGCGGTGTAGGTAAGACCACTATAGCAGCAGCCATTGCTCTTGGATTGGCCTCAAAGGGCGAAAAGGTACATCTTACTACCACCGACCCGGCCGCACATCTTAAGTTCGTTATAGACGAAAATAGGGGCATTACGATGAGCCATATTGATGAGCATGAGGAGCTGAGAAAATATCAAGAAGAAATCCTCAGCAAGGCGAGAGAAACTATGTCAGAGGATGACTTAGCCTATGTCGAGGAGGACTTGCGATCCCCATGCACGCAGGAAATTGCTGTTTTCAGGGCATTTGCTCAAGTAGTAGAAAAGGCTGAGAACGAGATCGTAGTAATAGATACCGCTCCGACTGGCCACACACTTTTACTTCTGGATTCCACCCAAAGCTATCACAGAGAAATAAAGCGCTCCCAGGGGGACATTCCTGAATCAGTGAAGAAACTTTTGCCACGTCTTAGAAACAAGGATGAAACAGAAGTGATTATAGTCACTTTGGCAGAAACGACTCCTGTATACGAAGCAATGAGATTAGAAGAAGATTTAAAACGAGCGGGCATTAATAGCAAATGGTGGGTAATTAATTCCTCACTTTATAAAACAGGTACCACTAATAAAATGCTCTCAGCAAAGGCAAGTAATGAGATAGCGTGGATTAATAAAGTGGATGCACATGCAAACGGCAACTTTGCTGTTATTAGCTGGAGTGACGGAGAAATTAAGGGAGACAAACTTCTAAAACTATAAAAAGCATATAATTAAAAAAGAATGAAAGAAATGAGATGCATAAACCCCAAATGGGGAAAGCACTTATATTATCAAATCTATAAACAGCAATCTGCTAGAAGTTGTGCGCATTGGACGATTTTAGGGCTATATCGAACTATGAATCGTTACATCTTTATTAGAGACTTTTCCGAAAGTTTCAAAGTAGAATAGTTATATTTATGTAATCTAAATTATTGTCGCTCTTCTTCCTTGCTCCATCTTCGCAAAGAAGTTAGGGCTCTTTGCAAACCCTTTCCCCAGTTTTTCTAGGTTCAGAACAAATATTGATCAAAGTTTTATATAAACTATTTTTCCTCTTTCTATTTTTTGTTATATTGTTGCCTTAGCAATTAAATCATTCAGTACTTCTTTTTCATTTTGTAGGCTTTTACCAGTGGCACTGAGCATATCGGTCAAACGGCTTATGACATGCTCAATCTGGCTTTTGGTATTCTGTACCTGATTTTGGGATTGATTAATTTTATCCAATACTGCCCAATCTGCAAACAACCCATCAAAAAAATAGTCTGCAAAGCATAAAAAGCCATCAATGCTAACCTGCATATCTGCGTGAATCGTCACATCGGTCAGCTCTGTTTTAAAACGACGCAACTGTACCTGCAAATATTCGACCCGTTGCTGTGCTTCGTCCAGATGGCTATGCTTTGCCATATCCGATAGCAAACCGCCACCCAGCAAGTCCCAAGTGCCCCAGCCTTCTGCACTGTCGAGACTGGACAGAATACTATCGGTGGTCTCAAGCGCTGCCTGACCGGCCACAAGTGCCTCCTGGATTTCTTTTACCTGTCCTTCCAAATAGGAGATACGTTCCTCGGCTCGAAAAACTCCCTCAGCATCTTGAGTAGCGAGGGATTTAATAGCCTTCAGCTTATCCTTTAGCGTCTGATCATATTGCTGTTCGCATTCGCCTAGTTGACCCAACTCTGCCTCGTAACGTTTGATATCTGCCTCTACTGCAGAAAGTTCACGTGCGGCAACGTCATACTTAACGCTAGCAACATAGGCCTCTTCGCGCTCTTTGTCCAGCTTTTCATCCATCTTGCCAATGACTCCATAGAAGAAGGCGGCTAAACTATGGCCTTCCAGACGGTCAACGTCGGCTTGCTCGTCCAACTTGTCTTTTCTGAGCGCATCGACTTTGGCGCTCAAAGTCACGCGTTGAGTGTATAGTTCTTTTAGCTTAGACTCTTTGTGCTTTTTTTGTTCAATTTGCCGTCTAAGAAGCTGCATTTTTTCATCATAATACGCCACTGGGAACTCCTTTCGATTCTGTACAACTAAATTTTCGCTTGAATAGCTGTACTATGTAAAACTTTTCATTAATAAGAACGTTTAACCATGAGCACGCTTGCACATCCACCATCTAAACATTAAATGCAGTTCAAATTGAGCTTATACTGGAAGATCATATCCATTATGGGAACATTCAGGTCATCTACTTTTACCGGCTGTCCTGTATCGAGCACACAACGCATATGACATCCCACAATATCCATAGGCGTTGTCCATAATGTTATCTCCTTTTATTCTGGCTATTTAACAAATGGCTCATTGATACCATGGGCCTTTCTTTTTTTGATGTTTAGTATTTACACGCGAATTCTTATGAAACCATCCATAATACGTCGAGCAGTGCTTTCAATTGAAACATAGTCGATGTTGCCATTTGTAATGCTCAGTGGTATATGCATTACGCCACTTGGATGCCCTATACGAACCAATGTCCTGCCCACGAGGTTTAGGGTGGCACTAGGTAATGTGTCCGACAAAACTGTAGCTACTGCGATGGCGTTTGCCGAGGTAAAAGGACTCGCTTTGTGTGGTTGCCGTACCGACAGTACCCGCACACAGATGTCCATATCACTTGCATTAAGTTGGCGACCTGTCAAGTCAATATAAGGCTGGGGTGCGGTAAATATGGCGATTTTCGGCACGCCTGAAAAGTTGTCCCGTGCATCCTTCATTGTTTTGCCAAACCCAATTTTCATAGCTGCAGTACAGCGGATCGCTTCCAGATAAGTCATTACTGCTTCGTTCGACTCAAATTCAGTGGGCAACTCCGTTCCTATAAGGCCGACATCTTCAGCTCGCACAAGAACCATAGGATTTGAAACATCAAGTATCGTTGCATCAATATCAGCAAAGCCCTCAACGTGCAACCTGTCAACCGAATGACCGGTCGGCAACAAGCTGCCTGTTTTTGCACCTGCCGGATTAAGGAATCTAAGTTCTATTCGTGGGGCAGTTCCATCAATACCGTCTAGACAGAAATCGCCATCCTGAGAAAGAATACCATTTTCCGTAGGCACACAGTTGACGACAATCTTATTTGTATTGAGATTTAACATACGAATCTCAGTTATGGGGTGTGTTGCGGTAACAAGGCCTTCCTCAACTGCAAACGGTCCGACCGCTGCGGACATATTACCACAATTTGCAGAATAGTCCACCGTTGTACTACCAACAACGATCTGTACCGAAATATATTCGATATCAACATCGGCGCGATTTGATTTTGAAACCACAACCGCCTTGCTGTTAGATGAAACGCCCCCACCAACACCGTCTATTTGCTTAGCATCGGGTCCGCCGAGTGCCTGCAAAAAAATACTATCCCACTCTGCATGGTCAGCCGGGAGATCTTCCTGTTTAAAAATCAGTCCTCGGCATACGCCGCCGCGCATCAAAACCGCTTTAAATTTTCTCATTATGTTTCCTCTCGTATTATAGTAGTAGTTTTTAGAGCCCCTCTTTAAGAGCTGTATGCTACAGTGTTTAGGATGTTGTGGTTGGTTTTCTTTCCTACCACATAAACATTTCTTCCTTTTAATTCTACGTTCATTGTGTCTCTCTAAGTATAAATCCCCCTGATTGTAAGTTTAACATATACTAGGGGGATTGTGGCTTTCAATGGTCAAAAAACTTTTGATCATATTGCTTTATCCGGATTATTTATAAGCTAGAACTTCGCAAGATTATTTGATATGGATATAGACAGGGAAATCCATTTAACACTTCAGGAATTGAAAAAATATTTGGCGTTTTACGACCAGAATCAGGTGTTAAAAGATAAATTTATGGTTTCAGAAAGAATAGACTTTGACCTTTGGGATACAAAAATTATATTTGATTATGATAACCGACTTTTTTGCATGAATAAAAACCCTGATAAAACAGTTTTTAAAGGAAAACAGCTTAAGTCCTTTACCATCAAGGAAGACAGCGCCCTCCTGTTTGAAGGTTCAGCGAACGGAATTCATCGTTATGCCAGCACTGTGCCAGAACACGCCATGGCGCTAGCGCCGCAAATCGCTCAGTTTAAGATGAACCAGCAGCTTGCCAGAGCCGTTGATAAACTCAACGGCGACAAAGATGGTCGAATGACCCCGCGGCATTAAAGGTACATCATCATGAATACCTATAATCATTTTTATGACTTTCACTGTGAGGCTACAAAAGAAAAACCGGATGCAAAGCATCCGGTAATTTCTAGAGCTTCAAAAATGCCGCAACAATGTCGAAATTAGTTGCATGCAATTGAGAAGGATTAATGTACACCTAAACTATCAAAATGGTCAAGGACAAAATTCACCACTCCATTAGATCATATTTTTGCAAAGCAGAGTTTGCTTGCTCAATACTCCTTAGTGTTTGAGGAGAAAATCGGACACAAAGCTCATCGACCAAAGCTTCGATTATCGCTGCAAAGGGGATAATCGAATATTTATCCTCAACTTTAGGCGTGAGCAGAATCTCCGTAGCAATATCGTTCAAGCGGCAGTTTTCATTATTGGTCATTAGAATAACCGAGTGTCCAAGTTTTTGCGCGTACTGCGCAGTGTCCATTGTAAGCTTGGTATAAGGCCATCGTGCAATCACCAAAATACTACTCGCTGTGGGCAGCTTGCCGACGCGATCTAACGAAAAATGCTCACCCATGGAAAGTACCGACACTCTTTTTGGGGTAGTTAGCATGAGCGCCTCAAAATATTGCGCCAACAGATTGGATGAACGGCACCCGATGACCCCTATTTCCGGGGCGCGCTCCAACAGTTCAACGGCGCGGCGGAAGGATCTTTCAAAGGTGGGCGCAATCATTGTACCCAAAATGGCAACAGCGTTTTCAATAGAAGAATAAAGACTATCGACCTTCTCGCTATTTGTCAGCATGCGCTGCATCTGCCAATAATTAGGGTAGGAGCTGTGTGAAAGGTGGCTACTCAAATCCACTTTAAACGACATGAAACTAGTATAGCCCAAGTCATGCAGCATACGAAATAACGTAGCTTTACCCACTCCCGCGCTTTTTGCTACTTCTTCTGCCGTCGCATCCGCCAGCGTGTCTACATTTTTGATCATATAATCACATAGTTGACGTTGCTTCTTACTCAGGGAGGTCCAATTTTCAAATAATCTTTCAATTTTATTTGTAGACATCGCCTGCACCCCCCTTTACATCTATCACACATATACTTATTGAATTATATACAACAGAATTGGAAAAATCAAGTATGCGTCATTTTTCGTGAGCATTTGAAACAAAAAAGATACTAATAGTCCGTATAACATGTCGAAACTTTGACTTTATTATTGACATTCTAATATTTTGATACTATTATGATACAAAACAGCTCATATTTCAATTGTAAAGAGCAGAAGGAGAGACCAACAGTGGATAACAAAATTATTCAGGCCATGAACATCGCGGACAAAATTATAGGGGATTTATTAGCGGTAAAAGCAGGTGAGGAGGTGCTTATTGCGATTGATACCGAGAGCGATATGCGTATGGCGCAGGCTTTCGCCGCAGCCAGTCAAAAGTGCGGTGCGGACTTTATGATCGCAATGATGGCAGCGCGCGATAAGAGCCAGGCTACTACCATTCCGAAATCCCTGGAGGAGGCCATGTCTGGCTGTGATGTTTTTATTCCTATGACAAAAGCATCTGGTGCACCCGCATACAACTTAAAAATGAAAGCGTTGTTGCGTGAAAAAAAGATTCGAGAATGCTGCATGGTCCTGCGTGACATTGACAATTACATTCACGGGGGAGCGCTTGCAGATTATGAGCAAGTATATGTTGACGGCCAAAATCTTCAAAAGCTGTGGTGGCATAAAAAGAACGCACATGTTACCTCGCCCGCGGGTACCGACCTGACTTTTGAAATGATTGATATGATGCCGATCATTGAGTGTGGTATTGCTCGTGAACCGGGGCTCAGTATGGCTTTCTCGGACGGAGAGGTTTCATTAGGTCCTGTTGAGGGCACTATGAATGGAACTATGGTAATTGATGGCCCCATGTGCTACTATGGGCTTCCTAGCACTCCGGTTCGTTTGCGTATTGAGAATGGAAGGGTGGCCGAGATTCTCGGCGGGGATCCAAAGATTTGCAAGGAGTTGGAAAAGCTATTCGCCGAGGTAAAAAACAGTGACAATATTGCGGAAATCGGCATTGGACTGAACCCGGCATCATTGTTTAACGGTGACTTTGAGGAGGAAAAAAAGGCACGCGGAACCATTCATTTCGCACTTGGAAACGGTTTGTATTATGACCAAAGCGTTGATTCCCAAGTACATATTGATATGGTGTTGTATAACACTACCGTTGATTTTGATGGCGAAATCTTTGTTAAAGATGGTAATGTGATAATTTTAGATAAAATAGAACGATAGATAGAAGACAAAGCCGAAGTTTGGAAGGAGTTATAGCATGCAAGATGATAAAAAAATCTCTAAAAAGCTCGCAAAGCATCCTTTTTGGGGACTTATCTTGATGGTCATCCTGACCGTTATTTTAACGTGGCTGATTCCAGCCGGTCAATATGACCGATATGTAAATGAAGCAGGCTTAACTGTAGTAGACCCTTCAAGTTTCCATTATGTGGAGAACAATCCCGCCGGTATCGCAGATATGTTCCGCTCATTTTATTATGGATTTACCAAGGCTGCTGGCGTTATGGGTGCAGTTTCCTTTGTAGGTGGCGCATTTGGCGTATTAAAGGGTATTGGCATCCTCAATGCCGCTGTAGTCGGCTTGACACATAAGATGCGTAATAAGCCCTTTTACCTTCTGGCCGGAACGGTCATGCTTGCTATTGCGCTTCATCATTCCTTTACAGGTTTCCGCGAGCTGGATGTTGTTTTTGTGGCATTAATGATACCTATTTGCCTTGAAATGGGTTATGATACCATGACGGGAGCGGGAGTTGTGTTGTTAGGTTCCACAGTAGGCTTTACCTGTGCCCTTGCAAACCCCTTTTTCACAGGTATTGCCCATGAGATTGCAGAACTTCCCATGTATTCCGCCATGTGGTTCCGGGGAATGGTTATGTTAACATTCCTTTTGATCGGTTTGTTATATATCAACTCATATGCCAAGAAAGTAAAAGCAGATCCGACAAAAAGTATAACTTTTGCACTGGAAGCTGAATCCCGCGCAAGATTTATTAGAGGAACAAACAGTGATGAAGCGGGGGCAGATCAATTGACTACCCGTGAAAAAGTGGCGGGATGTTCATTTTTAATTGTTTTTGCTTATATGGTTTTTGGGTGCATTAAGCTGGGATTTGGATTTGCCGAAGTTGCAGCTTGTTTCTTTGCAATGTCTCTTTTGACTGGTTTTATTGCGGGAAAAAATCTTAATGAAATTTGCTACCTATTTACTCAGGGAATTGCAGATATATTAGTCGCAATTTATATTATTTTCTTTGCGCGCGCCATCTTGGTGCTTATGGAAGACGCATTGATAATTGATACGGTTATTCACTTTTTATCTCAGTTTGTCATAGGAAGCAGCAGCGTTCTCTCTGCGGTAATTGTCTTTATTTTACAGTGTCTAATTAACTTTTTTATCCCATCGGGCAGCGGTCAGGCTGTTATTACAATGCCCATTATTACGCCTCTGGCCGATATGGGGGGGATTACTCGACAAGTTGCATGTCTTGCTTCTCAGCTTGGCGACGGCATAACCAACTATATCTATCCTACTAACGGCGGTCTGTTAGCTACGCTGGCGGTAGCTGGGCTTTCCTATGCACACTGGGCGAAATTTGCGTGGAAAATTATCCTATTAATGGTCATCCTATGTGCTGTTTTCGTAGCGGGGGCACAGATGATTGGTTTGATGTTGTAGTTGCACAGCTAACCCTTTCTTTAGTCCAGGAGCACTCGTATTTTAATTACCTGCTCATAGGCATTTGGGTAATGAGCATAATGTATTGTGCCCAGGTTATGATGATCTAAGAAATTGCCACCAGCTCACAGCTGGTGGCAATTGTATTTGTTATAAACATAAAGGGCAATTAAAACGCCTTAGTTTTAGATTGGTAAAACAATACTATGCCATTCACACGCAGCCTGAAACACTCTCGGGCCGCCCAATATCGGCCTAGCAGAGATACCTATCTATTTATTACGAGAAAACTCCAGATAGCGGGGATCATAATCGCTATTGCTATAGACATCTTTTTTGACGTTGATAATCACATCGTTAATGACCACCGTGGTGTCGTCCAGCCATTGGACTTTGGATACATTACAGTGATATTTATCATAGACGTTTTTTGACCGATTCGTCTTGGTATTCATAACCCGGCCAAGCACCGAAAAATCAGTGGTTATATTACCGCTGTTAAGGTAAGTTGTTAGAACGTAAGTACCATTTGGAGAAGGGTATACTCCGATGACTTCTTCCCCTCTGATGCGCTGCGGGTTCCAAAGATAAAAGCAAACCACGATAGGAATCAGAATCAGCGTAGCAATACGAAGCTTTTTTATTTTAGCTTTATCAGATATAAGCTTTTTCACACATGCAACCCCTTTTCTAATGTGTTTTATTATAATAGGCAATGCCTTTTCTAATCATCTTGGTATCATAGGGGTCGTCGCCGTAACTTGTTAATTGGTCTAATTGCTTCAGGCCTTTCGTATGCAGCTGATAGAGGCCCGCTCCTAGGCAAAGAAACTCATCGTCATAACCGAAAACCTTTCCTACATAACCAAAAAGGATGTTCCCGGGTGCGTCAAATCTAATAATATCTCCTTCGTAAATATACCACTCGCCGGTCCATTCAGGCGAACTTTTTATATCAATAGGACTATCATCCTTGACGCTAAGAACAAATTCCTTTAATTTGGTCACTGGGCTATTTGCGATAGTCACAGTTGTGCCGAGAGCATTTTGATAAACGGGTGCTTGGGAATAGGAGGCATAAGTCGCATCAGTAGATGCCATCAACCTATGGAGCCGATCAGTAACATTCTCAATCGGAATTAAGTTAAAATACTGTGGGATTCTTCCGTGCAAATTTGTATGTAAAAAACGGTCTAATTCTTTTGCCGCCTCCAAGATATTCTTACGATAATTTGGTGATAGGATGTTTGCCTGCTTCTGCCCATCCGCCAAATCGTACTCAAGCTGCCGAGAAATACGCTTAAATTCTTCCAATACCATTTTATCATAGGTTTTACTATTATTTAAGATGTTTTTAGAAACATTGCGAAGAAATACACGTTTTTGGACATATGAAATATAACCATCTGAGCACATGGCTTTTGCGCTTCGTCCTGTAAATTGTTTTGAGCTATTCGTATATAAAAATTTCAAGCATGCGTCTTCTAAAAAGTCAGTGCCCTTGCCCTGCTCCGCCTGTTTTAAAAACAACGCCCTTTTGACATTATTGCCAATGGCAGCAGTTTTTCCCCGCGAAATTACTTTTTTAGCAACGTCCAAGCGTTCACTGGCGGACAACCCCGAATAGCCTCGCATTGTTTTGACTGCGGTGTCAATCGCGCTTTCACTGGCCTTAGACGCGGGCCGTGTTTTAGCGCTCGAAAGATTCAGCATTCCAATGCACTCTGCACTTTTACCCGTGCTCTTTAAAACTAATTTGCAGAGGCCTTCATAACCCTCAATAACGCTTATAAGCTTTTTTCGGTCATTTAAAGGTATATACCGCAGTACGCCAATATTCGTTTTCAAATCCTGATGAATTTCTTCTAACACGCCATGTATTCTATCAGCTGACTTTTGCAACTCCTTATAGTAATTATAATTTGTATAATCCTGCATAAGTGCCGCTAAAATGCCCGTGTTTAACGCAGCAAAATAGGAAACACTCCCAAGAATCCTTCCGTTCTGTCCTTTTAATGCGATTGTTATATCGTCTCCCAAGATATTTCACCTTCAAAATTCAAACAGGTAATATGAATCTCCTGATTGTAATTTCAGCATATATCAGATCGAACGTGGCTTTCAATGGTCAAATTACAACGGGCGCAATCTGCTCCACATAAACTGGAGCTTCTGATTATAGTATGAGCCTGCTGTTTGACGAACTTCACATTATGGTACTAACCTACCACGTCAGTTGAGCAGGATCATCTATGCAATTCGCCTGGAAGAGTGCCCTGGTCTTGTCCAATAGAAATTTTCTTTTGCCTATTTTAAAGCAACTCAAATTCCGCATAGATGTCAAACCAAGGAAGCGTTCGGTCAGTGAAAAAACCAGGGCCAGAAGACATGACAGACCTATATCGCCCCGGTATGAGTTTTTCTTCAAAACGCCAATGCCCAAAAGACGTCAAGTATCTATCGCCCGGTGCAATATCGCCGCTGCCAGTTTCCCAATTAGGCATGGCGTCTTCGGAAAAAGAGAGGCTTCGCCTTTGCTCGCCGTCAAAGCGTTCAACGTTATAGTCGGTTGAACGCCCAACTGCCATGGTGTTGTTGTTTAAAATATACCCGCTTACACAAAAAACATTTGAATTTTTCAGAATATCTGACAGGTTAATTTGTTGCTTATCAATATGCAGGACGACGCTCTCCGGACCCGGTTCAATGATTACATCAGGCACTGCTCGCGTCGGTGCATGTCCGTAGGCGAAAAGCTGTAATTATAATAAGGAACAGTAGGGTTAATAAGCTGATCAACCACAAGCTGAAAATCACGTCTATTCTCGTCAGGTGTTGCAAGTACATACTCGACAGCAACATCTACATCATTGCTTTCAATATGCAATCGTTCTTCGCCTATGGTTATGGTGTAGCTGACACCGTTTTCAAAATTGACTAACAGCGTATAGGCATTTTTGAGCGTAGCGTATTTATCAACAAATCTAGCGGCGCCATTTACCTTAATATTTCGGATATAGGGCTCCACAAGATACATCATATCCATTCTGGTATCATAAGTGTAGGCAATTTCTTTGCCGGTAGTATCACTGACAGAGATCGAACGAATTCTGCCTCGGTTCATGATGGACAGCCACATTGGTCTGGGATCCTCGCCCTGTGTCTGTACGGTTTCGCAGCGTTTTCTCAATGCGCTGTATTCGTCTTCAGGAATCAATAACCTAACGGTGGTTTTTGCTTTATATTTCCAGTGAGAGTGCGTCAGTTCTATGCCACTTTCGAAAAATTTAATAGTACATCTATCGTCGCTCTCGAGATACAGATCTAACGAGAGCTCTTCGCGCCACGGCTTTCCAAGCTCATCACACACGGCAGCGTTAGCCAATGCTGCCGAAATAACATCATAGTCCGCCTGCATCTCATAGCTAATCTTTTGGGTGTTGTCATGCAGATACAAATTTTGCATATAGATGGGCGGACCCTCGCTTGAAAACACGGTGACCCACCACGGCTGTGCCGCAGCGGCGAGATTCTCCGGTTGCGTGTCGGACACCACCTCTGAGACGGGTATTTGTTCACTGAATTTTAAAAATGCCTGCTGCCATTCCTCCGTCATCTTGCTGGCATCAAAAATCAGTGGACTATCCCAATCGGGCAGTTTAACGGTCAGCCATTGGCCATTCCATGCCAGATGCACTGGCTCCCCATTCCATTCCAAATAAATAAACTCGTAGCCACTGGTATGAGGATTTCGCGTTCCATTCGAGGCATCCAAAATTTCGAAGGCGGCAAGCCCACCAGTGTTCCTCAGGCATTTTAAAATTTCATCGGCAATATAACGGTCAACTATGCGCTTCTCCTGTGTGAGGCCAAGGGCGGTGTAGTACAGCGCGTTAATATCTGAGGCGCGCAGTGTGCTTATCTTGTTACGGTAGCGTGCCAAATCCTCGTCATCAGCAAAATCTTCCGACATCATAGTAAGCGATAAAGAATTTTCTGGTACAATTGCAATTTCCGCTTCCTTATTGTGATTTAAAGAAAGCAGCGACAGGACATAGTCGGTCAGCGCATGTTCGTCCGTATAATAAAACATTTGATTTGTGTTGGTGGCAGAATCCCATATTGTAAAATAGCCGCCCTGGGTAACAAGACAAGACTGCTCGCCCTGTTTTAAATATACCATACTGCCAGCGCCCGTCAGCATACGATTCCGGTCCTCCTGTGTGGCGGGTATCAGCGTCAGGTTCTGTATAATTTTAAGCACCGCCGAAATATCGTCTTGCGTCAGTACCATCAAAAACCCCTCGGGTCGATGCGCCTCATTTATCAGCATTGTATTAATTTTATTCGTTTCAAATGTGCTTAAGAATTCTTTAAGCGCATGGCAACTTTGTTCGGTTGACAGAACAGGCTCCAGCTGGTCACCTTTGGGAACAAATTGGTTCATAGTAACCCAATCTACCAGTTCTGCTCTTAAAGCAGGCCGCGTATCTATTGACGATGACGCGTTAATCGGCAATTCAGTCGAAATATCGGACTGCGGCTGCATACAACCGGTCAATATTATTATGAGAATGATTACACAAAAACTTTTTAGGGGATTAAATAACCTTAATAAAGTGCACTTGATTCCATGTGGTGTTATTGCAGCCGCTTTTCGGTCTGGCGTTCTAATAAGGTATTTGCGTGCATTCATACGTCTCCTTTCCAGACTTGTTTGCGATCTTTATGTTTCGACATATAAATCGCCTACGGCTTTATACTTTGTATTATGATAAACAGTTCGCATCAGTTTCACGTTATCTATGTTAGATGAAGTAGGCAGAACTAAGTTTTATGCTCTACTAGAAGTTTTTTATTATTTATTCAATATCTAGTTGCATAAAAACTGCTGATTCTGCTGGGTTGTCGTTATATTTATCGATTTCATAAAATCCATATTTGCATAGATCTGAATTGCATCTACCATAAAAGGAAATGTATCAAGCCGCATTTGTTTATATCCTATAGCTCTTCCATCTGCAATAATGCGCTCAGTTAGCATCTTCCCAATCTGTAAGCCTCTATATTGAGGACGAACATATAGTCGGTTGATTTCACAGACGACTTCATCAATCATACGTAAAGCACCGCAACCAGCTGCTTTTCCATCCACAAACACAATATATAACCGTCCAAAGGGTAATCCATATTTATGTTCTATATCTGTAATTTCTTCTTTATAGTTCTGTGATGTAAGGCATATTGCAACATCATTTCCCTTTGTTAATATATCATCATATAATCTCATAATAAGCACCTTCCTATAGCATAGTGCTCCTACTTTTCTGCCAACGCAACTTTACATACTGCACTCGCTTTGTCTGTTTCAGGTATATCATAAACATAATCCTGCTAATAAAAGTCAAGTGCTATTTTAATAAGAATTTACTTAAAATGAGTATAAGTAAATTGGCCAGACAATTAACAGCATCTGGCCTGTTGGTAATATTATACTACTTAATTTATTGCGCGTAAACCTCCTTAACCCTTGCGTAATAAATCCTAAGGAACTTGTTTAATACAGCTATCTTAGCGACTCTTAATGGCTTTCCTTCAGACTCTTTTTTGAGCATATATAAATATACAATAATACGTGGCCCTAGTATATCTCCAACACCCAATAAGAGGATGGCTGACTGATTATGTTCCGGATGCGAAATCCAATGAGAAGTACGTCAGGCCATTTAATCTCTTATTATAATAAAAATAAGCACAAGTTTCGAACCCTGTACATGGGTTGGATTCTTGTGCTTTTATAGTACCAATGAGCAGCTTAAATTGTGCCCGTACTGGTAGATCATAAACATAATGCGAAGCTCAATTTAGCTAACAACAGCACATCTTATCAATAATGAGAAATTGAGAGAACAATAATTATAAATAAAAATTGTCAGAAAACACAGTATACTAAAAAAGCATCAGAGCTATTTATTTGAAAAAGGAAAACTATACAAAAAGTACACGGCTGCTCAAATACGTCCAGATACACATTATTTCAAATCGACGCAGCTTCAGATGGTATAGAGTTCCGGTCTCCTGTCTTTAAATGCGGGAAGCTTTTTGCGTATAGCTTTTACGCGATCAAGATCTATGTAGCAAGGTAGTAGTTCAACACACTCCCCAGCGCAAGCCACCGGCACGCCCATCGGGTCCACGACAACGCTCTCTCCAATGTGGTTGGGGCCTATCTGGTCGCAGGCAACCATATAAACAGTATTCTCAATCGCACGCGCCGTAACAAGCGTTCTGAAGTGATGGCTCTTAAGGTCGCCGCGTACCCAAGCCGTCGGCATAATAATGATATCCGCGCCTTTTGAAGCTTGATAGCGCGCCACCTCAGGAAAGCGAACCTCATAGCAGACAAATAGGCCGATTCTACCGAATGGTGTATCCACAGGTTCAAAAAAGTCATCACCGGGTTTAATATCGTTCGACTCCTTGTAACCGAACGCATCATAAAGATGTGTCTTATGGTAGGAACTAACAATTTCGCCTTTTGCGTTAAGCATGACAGTAGTATTATAGTTACGGTCATCGTTAGGGTCATCAGTCTTTTCGTTCATACCAAACACCATCCAGATTCCGTGCTTTTTTGCCAGCGTCTGCATGCCGGCGACAAAAGGACCTTCAAGTTTTTGTGCGGTGGAAAGGCGGGTCTGACGGTCGGTGTCAATTGGGAAATGACTCATGAAAACCTCAGGGAACACCATCAGATCCGGCTTATAGGCTGCGAGGGCCTTTTCTACCGCTTCTTCAGCGTTCTTAAGGTTCACAGCAGGCTCGCCGTGAGAACTCATCTGTGCAAGAACAAAAGTTGTTGGCATATATTTTCCCCTTTTCTTATAATTTTTTAGTCGTCGAGAAGTTTCGGTGGAAAAAGGTTATAAACAGAGCATGAGCTCCGCATCCTTTGATGGACTGACAGATATTTTGAAAGATCACCGACTCAATACTGGCAAAAATAATTTAGCGTACCTACAACTGCTTTCGAACAGAGCCGTGTCAAATTGCACTTAAACTATCCGCTCAATTGCTTAAGCCGCATGGCACACCAACAAAAAAGCGTTTATTGCTCCAAATATCCTTTAATGCAGGCTGCAATTTCCTTAACACCGCGCTCGACAGCTATGCGGCCTTTTTCAACTGAGCCCAAAGTAGCGTCACCAATCGTTCCGGTCTTGGTATAGCTACCATATACCACGCTCTTGGTAATGGTGGGCCACTGATCGGTATATTCGTTGGGCGAATTGGGTGCCTTTTCCATGTGAACCAGTTCGGGAACGAGAAACATCAAAACCGAGGTTCCCGCCTCGCCGGCGTGAGCATGCGGGGTTGTATGCTCAAATATGTCGGTGGTAAAGGAAGGGATATACTGCCACCAGCCAATCTGTCCATAACGAATGTCATGCTTGATGCGCATGTCCTCCATAACCTCGTTAAGCGGCTGAGTGTTGTGAAAGTGTGTATTGATAACAAAGAAGTTCTTAAACCCAAGCCGGACAAACTCTTCAATAATATCGCGGTAAACGGCAGTGAGTGCGGCGGCTGAAATAGCAATAGTCCCCGGAAAATCAGTGAGGCTTTTGGACTGCCCAACCTCAACACAGGGTGCCACAATACCGTTAACCTCTTTGGCTACAAGTTCTGAGATTTTTTCTGCGACGAGAATATCGCTGCCCAGCGGCAAGTGGGGGCCATAAACTTCGCACGCACCCGAGGGAATGATAATGGTTTTGGCTGTTTTGCTGCGCTCCGAAAATTCAGTCCACGACATGTTTTTAAGCTTGTATTCCATAATTAATCTACCTCTTTTTACAACTGATGTAAAGAATCCGAGTCAGTAAAATTAATTTATTAATTCTCACCTCTTTTATTGTACTGTTCAACAGCAAGCCCCAATAACTCCATTGCTCTGGCAAGATCGCTACAGTTTAATACGTAGGCTATGCGAATCTCATTCTGGCCTTTTCCCGGAGTAGCGTAAAAGCCAGCGCCGGGCGCAAATATAACAGTCTCGTTGTTATCGCTGAATTCTGTCAATAGCCAGAGCATAAACTGCTCGGCATTGTCGATGGGTAGCTTTGCCATCATATAAAAAGCGCCCTGCGGCTCGACGCAGACCACACCAGGAATTTTGCGAATGCCTTCATATACGGTATCGCGGCGTTTCTTATATTCCTTACAGATTGGTGAAAAGTAGTTGGGCCCGACATGATATAAAGCAGCAGCGGCAAGCTGTTCCAGCGTTGCAACAGATAAGCGCGCCTGACAAAGTTTTAGAACATTTTTTTGAAGCTCCCTGTTTCGGGATATTAAGCAGCCGACGCGGGAACCGCAGGCTGAAAAGCGCTTGGATACGGAATCTATAATGATTGCATTATCTGCAATATCATCAAACTGGCCAATTGATGTGATTTTTTCTCCACCATACACAAATTCACGGTAGACCTCATCTGCTATAAGAAATAAATCGTGCGATTTTGCAATATCTGCAAGTATTCGTAATTCTTTCTCAGATAAAACAACTCCGGTAGGGTTGCCTGGGTTGGTGAACATAAGTGCGCGGGTATTCGGGGTTATGAGACTTTCGATTTTTGCCCTGTCCACATAACGATACCCCTTTTCCGGCGATGTCGGAATTGGCACTACCTTCGCTCCGGTCGTGTTCGTAAAGGTATTATAGTTTGGATAAAATGGCTCGGGAATTAAAATTTCATCACCGTCATCAAGAATAGCATTGAGCGTAAACCAAAGCGCTTCTGAGCCTCCGGCGGTGATAATGATTTCATCTTCTTTGTAGTGGCAGCCAAGACCAGCATAGTATGTCTGAATCGCATTGATTAGTGAGGGTATTCCAGGGGAAGGTGCATACGCCAAAACAGGATCACTAAAGGTTTTACATACGTCAAAGTACGCCTCCGGGGTTTTTATGTCCGGCTGTCCAATATTTAAATTGTATATTTTTACACCGCGTTTCTGCAGTTCCACCTGATAGGGATAGAATTTGCGGATAGGGCTGGGGTTGCATCTTTGAATTTTGCTAGAAAATCTCAAACGAAAGCACTTCCTTTCCTATTTTTTCCCTTAAAACCCGACATCTTAGCTGCAGATTTTCAAGGGCATATTGCCAGCCACTTTCTTGTTTTCAACTGACAATACTTAAATTCATAAATTGGCATACATAAGCTAAAGCTGTTTGACCATCGAGTGCAAACCGGGGAAATAATCAGACATCTGTTTACCTGCGCAGAATTCTTCTTTCATTTTAGCCTCGTTTATATTGGCTTTTTCGGCTTTTACAAGCAGATCTTCCAGCCGATCTGGTGGGATGACTATCACGCCGTCAGCATCACCAAATATAATATCTCCCGGGGTTACCGCCGCCCCTCCGCATTGCACCGGCACATTATAGAGCCCATTTTGGCATAGAAGGTTTGTCGTTATTGGCGAAAAGCCTTTGCAAAAAACCGGGAACTCCAGTTCTTCAATACCAATGCTGTCCGTCGCCATACCATCGATAACGATGCCGGCAATGCCGTTGAGCTGCGCTACCAGCGCGACTACATCGCCGCAACAGGCATGTACCGACTCCTCGCCTCTGTCTACCACAATAACGGACCCGGGCTTAGCGTGCTCTATAGCATAATAAAGCATTGCATTGTCGTTTCCACCCATCCAGACCGTCACGGCTGGCCCTGCTATCTTTGCCTTTTGAAAAACAGGTTTGATTGAAGGGCTCATATAGCCGTTCTGAATGTAATGACCAATTTGCGCGGGATCAACACACATCATTCTTTCATACAATTCCTTCGTAAATTCCATAGGAACCTCCTCCATTTTTTAGCATTATCAGATGATAATCTTATGCATCATCGAATCAAAAGCTCTGCGACGTATCCGATATAAGGCCTAAAAATAATCGGGGTACATTACAGCAATTTGAAAAAACAGTATCAGCCACCACAAGCAGCATTGTGTCAGATTTCTTCTGCGGCCTGCATGGGGAATCCCCATGCAGGCCGCAGAAAAAGAGCTAGATTATCTGTCAACGCAATCCTGGAACACCCAGCGTAATGCGTCAGGGAAACGTCGTTTCCATTCCGACAGACGGTGAACACCGCCGGGATAGATATTATATTGTATATGATCCTCCGGTACACCGTGAGAGAGAAAAGCATTGTGGATATTTGCTGCGCCATCGAGAAACTCCTGTTTCTCGGTCATACGACCCTGTTCCTCGGTACCCACATCAAGATAAAAGTACTTTATGTGGCTGTAATCAGCTTCATCCAGGACTGTTTCAAGATGATCCATCCAGATACAGGCGGCAGGACTCATAGCAATGGCCCTGCTGAAAAATTCGGGATATTTCAACAGTGCGTATAGACTATTGAGCGCCCCAGTGCTACTGCCGCAAATGGCAGTGTGTGCCGCGTCGGACAGGGTACGGTAACTGCGGTCTATCATTGGCTTTAACGTGCCAGTCAACCATGCAAGATAAGAGATACCCTCGCCTTCTATCCGGCTTTCAAACGTCTTTCCGGCAGGAACGTCAAAATCCTTGGTAAAAGGAGAATACTGCGCGGTGCGCTCAGCAGAGTTATTCGGGCAAGCAATGGCGACAATAATGACCTGTGGTAATGAAAAACTATATCGACGATAGTACCGGGCATACTCCAGACTGTCCTTTTCAGGAAAATCTTCCTTGTCAAACACATATTGCCCGTCATTCATATACAACACCGGATATCTTTGCTGTGTGGTTTCGTATCCGTCCGGTAACATGACTCGGACGGTCACATCCCGTTCAAGCGGTCCGATAACGGTGTTGATTTTTTCTATTTGCATGTTATAAGTATCCTTTCGTGGCTTTTACAATAGTATCCGCACCAGAATCCCCTGAAGAATCAGGACCATCGCGCCGCCCAAACGAGAAGAGATCTGCGCAAAGGGCATCAAATTCATACGTTCGGAAGCTGAAAGAATAGCGACATCGCCCGCGCCGCCCACGTTAGACATGCACAATCCCGCCGTGATGGCTGATTCTATAAAGAAAAACTTGACTAGCATTCCAACAAGCCCTGCGCCAATTACTGCGCCGATGACAACAAACAGGCAAACGGCGAAGAAGCCAGGCGTAAGAATAGAAATCAGTTCGCCAATGTTAACCATGGTTAGGCCAACGCCTGCCATCATGGTGATGGTGAATACAGAGGAAAGAAATTTGTACCACTGAATAGCGGCATATTCCAGCTTTTGAGGAATTACGCCGGAAATTTTAGCGATAGCGGTGATACCGATAACGAAAGCATAATAGTGTACCGAGGGAACAAAGCTGCCGGCGACCTTGCCCAGAATGAACAACGAACAGGCAACCAGAAGACCAATACCCAAATCTTGCAAGGAGAACTTATAATCATATGCGGCCTCTGTGTCTTTAAGATCGTAACCTTTCATCAAAACGCCTTCGCCCGAAAGAGCAGTAAACTTTTTGCCCACAGCGTTGATAATGGCAGCTAAAAACAGCGAAGTGATACCGCCGACCGTAACCGAAGGATAGATGCGCGAAAACACGATGTCCTTGTCCAAGACCATGGCCTCAGAATAAATTTCAGACAGGGGAATGGCACCGCCACCTGTACCGCCGCCCATGATGGGGCCTGCGATATAAAGCAGCGTATCTTTCCAACCAATGCCGACAATTTCGCCGGCAATGGCGCCAAAAGCATATGCAAAAAAGATGCCGCCGACAAGCGGTACAAAGTAACGTAGCCCTGCCGAAATCAGCAATTTACGATTCATACCCAAAATGCTGCCGCAGATGAGGCCGCAAATGTAAAAGGTAATAAAGTTGGTACTGCCGCCGATAAAACCGCTTGCAGTATCCAGAAGATTCTGAGGCCATACGCCTAAAAATTTAAGGATGCCGAGGCCTAATGCCACCATGAACATACCACCGACGGATTTTCTAATAAACGGGATATTTACGCCGAGGAAATACATAATGTGTCCAAGGACCATGCAGACGGCAAAACCGCCAATCATATCCTTTGGCAGCAGACCCATCCAGGCCGAACTAAGTACAATGATTGCACAGATGCCAAACCATAGCGGCGGCATACCCATAACATGATCCATAAACAGCTTGGATTGTTTGTTTTCTACAGTGATCATTTTCCTGTTCCTTTCTAACTGCATAGCATATTGTTTAAGCCGATCTATTTATAATTGCCCACCTGATGCTTTTATTTTCGCCGCCAGTGTTAAATTCCCCCTTTCCTTTCAACGGCATTGAATGATAGAGCCTTATCACAATTCTTAAAAACATCTAGCGGATATGCGCTATTTTATTTTGACGTCTAAAATGGCATTAAAACCTGATTCCAGCGTGGCACAAAGCACTTTAGCAGCGTGCACGACATCTTGTGGGCAATAGCACTCCTGTGCAGTATGATAGCCTAAAACGGGGATGGCCAGCTCTCCGGCAGCTACCCCACCGCGGGAAAGCTGGACACAAACCTCGTTGGGCAGCACTGCCCCGGTCTCATTAACTTTATACTGACAAGTAATATCGGCTTTTTCAGCTCCTTGCCAAAGTGCATCTATGATTTCAGCATTCCAGACTGCGTATTCATTCTTATAAGCAATTGCAGGACCCATAGAGGGTCGCAAGGTTGCATCAATTGCTTGCGCTGCCGCAAGACGGATGTAGGCATAGGGTTCCAGATTGTAAACAGCGCTTCTGATACCGCGAAATCCCACCTCTGATTGCACAGAAAACACAAAGTAAAGGTCGTTTGGGCAGAAATCAAGCTGCTGCATAGTCAATATCGCTGTCATGGCACCGCAAACGCCCGATAAATGAGGCGCTTGCACCAGGCCGTCCTCCTGTGTCACAACGCGCTGCTTGAACACCGCTGGGGTACCTACATTGGGAAGCACCTGTTGGACGCAATCATTACAAACATCAGGGCAGAGGAACATATCATGGCAGCTCTGCTTTTCTGGGGCAGGTGTTTTTTCACTGGTGCGCAGTTGGATCTCAGCGCAAGTACCGCCTTCCAGTTGCACCTTCTCACCTGAAAGCAAATCGATATTGTGATTCCCTAACGGGACAAAAGAGATTTTACCACTGCCGTCCACGCCACTGACCACAAATCCAATAGTATCCATCTGAGCATCGATAACGATTTTAGGGCCGCTTCCTTTGCGGCGACAGATCAGATTCCCCAGTGTATCTATGCTGATTTCGTCTGCATAGGGCTGCAGCAACCGGACCAGCGTGGCACGCAGATTATCCTCGAAGCCCGAGGGTCCGACCCCTTGGAGTAATTCATTTTGTAAAGTTGTCAAATTATACATCACACACACCCGTTTCTTGTATAAACAGTTCTGATAGCCTGTAAACGTCAAGTATATCCGGCAGATAGCTTATCAGACCAGCGGTATGCATGTTACGCGTCGGAAAAGAAACACCCAGGGCTAACGCGCCGGAAGCCTCACAGTGAAGCACGCCTGCGTCTGTACCACCAATATCCATAGTACGGTATTGCCAGTTGATACCTAACTGTGTTGCTTTTTGTAATATTTCTTCACGGAAAGCGCGGTTATAAATGGTTGCACGATCCAATACCGAGACCGCCGCACCGCCACGCAGCCTGACACCCTGCATATGTTTTGGAATGCCTGTAAAATCTACGGCCGAGGTGCCCTCAATGACTAAACATGCACCCGGGTTCAGCCGACGGGTTAACGGCAGTGCTCCGCGCAGCCAGATTTCCTCACCTGAGGTGAAGGCAAACCACGTGTCATATTCCAGCTTGTTTTCCATTAGCTTCATCAAAATGGCACAACCCGCCCGGTCATCTAGCGCCTTAGCCTTGATACAACGATCGCCAAAGAGTTGTGGCGTGTAATCGAACACCACTGGATCTCCTACGGAGACTTTTGTTTCGGCTTGTTCTCTGCTGCAAGCGCCTATATCGAGGCTCAACTCATGCTCAAGGGGCGCTCTTCTGCGTTCTGCCGGTGTGGTAAGATGGTAAGCCTTAAGGGCGACAACCCCTTTAATTCTGTTTTTGCCAACACGCATGCGCATACCGACAGCGATACGGGGATCAACAGCACCAACGCTCACCAGTTTTAGCAGACCGGTGTCGGTGATTTTCTTCACCAAATAGCCCACTTCGTCGGTATGAGCACATACTACGACAGGACGTTTTCGGCGTTGTCTGCCTTTGACCAGTGCAATCAAATTGCCCATGGCGTCTGTTTCCACCGTTTCGGCAAGGTGAGCTATACGCTGGGCGATAAAGTGGCTAACATCCTGCTCGTGCCCCGCAACACCGTCTAATTCACAAAGCGATAAAATTAATTTTTCCATGTCACATCACCTCCAAAGCAGAGATTCTGTGGGGTCGCCTCAGTGATTAGGCAAGCCAACAGCCGAGAGATAGCCATAATATCTTGCAGGCTGACAATTTCCACCGGTGTGTGCATGTACTTTAATGGAAGATTGATACCCACTGTGGCGGTGCCGGTTCCGGCTACCTGCATTGTCCATGCGTTTATGTAGCTTTCTGCCGCAACGGCTGCCAACCGTGTTGGAATGTCGTTTTTCTGCGCAATCTGCCTGAGCAGCGCAGCTGCGGCGGGCAAACTGTTCGCACCGGTAAAAATCACCGGGCCGCCTTTTAGCGGAAAAACATCATCTTTAGGTAATGAATCTTCAGTTTCCGCATGGCAAACATCAACCGAGACGGCCAGGTCGGCCGGATAGCGGTAACTGCAAACGCTGGCACCGACAAAGCCAATTTCTTCTTTTGTCGTACCCGTTATAATAAGATTACAAGGAATGGGTGAATCTTTTATAAGTTCCAGCGCATACAGAATACTAACAAAGCAGGCGCGGTCATCCATAGCCTTTCCACATATCAAGCCATCAGCCATTTCAAAGGACTCATCAGCAAAAGTTATGTAATCACCAGGATGTACGATGTTCTTGACCTCATCGGCCTTACGACCCAGATCAACCAACATTTCAGAAGTGGGGGTAGCTGTAGTAGCGTCCATGTGAATAAGCAAATGTGGCGGTATAGTAGCAACAATGCCTTTTATCAGCCCGCGGCATCGGGTGCGAACTAATAGTGTTTGCCCTAGCATCACCCGTTGGTCAATACCTCCAATGGGAGTAAATCGCAAAAAACCTTCTGCAGTAATTTCGGTTACCATGGCACCAATTTGGTCGAGATGTGCATCCAATAAGAGCGTTGGTGCGTTGTACTCGTTTGAAAAGCGTTTAGCTACAAGATTGCCGAAACGATCTATAATCACCTCGTCGACCATCGGGGCGATTAGCCCAGCGGCTATGCGCGCGATATTCTGCTCACAACCCGATACACCAAACTGGTTTGACAGCTCAATGATTGTTTTTGTAACGTCCAAGCAGTTAACTCCTCTCAAATTATTTATATACTATAATTTTTTGATTAAAATCGAAAAATCAGAGAATTTAGTCGCGAAACGACCTAGATAAAGATTTTTTAAAGATAAAAAAACTATAAAACAGACATTTTTAGTTGCTTTATGGTCATTTTAACACCCCATTATTATTGTGTCAATATAATTTACCTTTATTTTTTTAGTATTAATAAAAATATTTGTGTATCAAAATTTTTTACATACAAACGCAAATGGCTCTAGCAACATTAATATGAACGTGCATTTTAGCCCCAAATGGTGTATACTGATATTTGTTAGTTTTAGTATGACAATAATTTGGAGGCTTTTATGCTTGGAAAACAGATAAGGAATCTTCGAAAGGAGCGCCAGCTTACCTTAAAAGAACTGGCCGATCTCACCGATTTGTCTGTCGGTTATCTGTCTCAATTGGAGCGGGATCAGGTTGAACCATCGTTATCTAGTATCAGAAAAATTGCTGCTTCACTAGATGTCCCTCCCTATATTTTTATGGACTTTGAAAAGAGCTCGGCACTGACTTTGCGCCGGGAAGAACAATTAGTTTTAAAAAAACCAATTTCAGCGATGGAATACACAGTGTTAACCCCACTGCCATCAAAGGACTATGTCCCCGGCTCACTGGTTCTGGGTTATACCCTGGATCCTGGAGAAGAAGATTTTGAATCACTCATTGTTCATAATAACGAGGAGATTGTATTGGTGTTGGAAGGAGAGCTAACTGTTCATTTAAGCAGTGAGACTATCGTGCTACGCGAAGGGGATACAACCGTACTGCAAAAAAATACGCCCCACCGCTTTTCAAATGATGGGGAAGTGAAAATGCGTGCAGTATCCATTATGACACCACCAATTTGGAGTTTGCAAAATTTATAATCGGTATGGACTTCGATCGTAAGATGGCCTGGCGCATAACAGAAAGAAATCGCAACAGAACATTACAGCAAACACATTGACCAGTTTTAGAAAACCATCCACATTAAGATCACCACATATCTGTTTAAGAATATGCGAGGCGGGCAGACAGCACAGCTTTGAGCTGAATAACCTTGCGATTCGCCTGCGGGTGAGGAATGTTAAAATGGAAACAGTTATTATTTGTTACGTATGAAAATATGCATAATATTTACTTTCCGACAAAAAGGCCGAAGAGTGAGGAGAATTCCCTCATTCTTTGGCCTTTTGATCATCTGCATATTAAGGTAAAGTTTGCTCTGCTGCTTTTCAATTTGATTGGGTAGTCTCAAGATTTATGTGTGCAATTAGTTTTCGCATCACCATTAGACAAGGATTTAGAGGACGCGGAGCAAATTGATAGGTGGTATTGCTGAACGATTCTGGGGGATATTTCGGTATCTCCCAACCCAGTACATAATGTCTGGCATAATAAACATAATGGGAAACTGGGATTATTCAGGATGATTTCAGAATGAAGTCAAATTCATTTTCAGCTATTCGCAATTCTTCTTGATGTGCCCAACTCTTTTCTCTGGTAGGGAAAAACAAATTTATTGACATCCCCCTCCTTTAAGTTTATCCAAAAACTATTTACTGTCCTTTTGCAAGGATACTCTGGACGACTTTGGGTATGTAGTAGCAAAAAAGGCAGGGCATAGATTTCTGAAATCCATTGCCCTGCATCGCCCTCGGCAAAAGGGCATAGTAAATAATGCTTATTATGCAATACTCAACACATCCGGGTTTACTTTTTTAAAGCTTTTATATAGAACCTAACAGGTCATTCAAGCTAATTATCTTAGCGCCTTTGCTTTCGTAATAATGCAGCATTTCGCCAATTTTCTTTTTATCATAACTGGTAATGCAATCTGATAATACATTAACTCTATAATTTGCTTTACGTAAGTTGTAACAGGTTGATTTAACACAAGCGACAGCATCTGCTCCTGCTATGTAGAAATCACATATTTCGTTTTTATGAATAAAGTCTGCGAACTCCTCACTGCTTAATGCATTTCCTCTATATTTTGTGAAAACATTTTTTGACACTATTTTCAAATCCGAAGCTAATTCAGACCCAAGTGTATTGGGTTTAAAAGTCCTCGTGCCGTCTGATAAATTTTCATGCCTTATGTAAACAACATGAATGTCTTTTTTTGCTGCCCAATCTATGGATTTGTTTATATTATCAATTATTTCCTTGTAATTCTTTGTTATATCGTTTTGAATATCTATTATTATTAAAGCTTTTTTCTGCATAGGTTTCCTCCTGATGGATTGATAGGAAAAGCTTTTTTCGTAAATATCATCTTTCGATGACGAGAGTAAAACCGCCTGTCAATTGCAATGCGGCTCCCTCAAAGGGGATTCATAATCGGCGAAGCGTTCCAATAGAACCAGTTTCTTCATTATGCGTTCACACCCCACTCCCTGCATTGCTCGATGCGCTTTCCATCATCACCCTGTTCTTTGTCATAGGCGAATTGGTTGAGCAAATCGCAGGGAAAGTCACTGCATTTACCGCAATGCTCCAGGCCTTTACCTTCGCAGCAACTTTTTACAGGGCAGGAATCGCCCCAAAACGGTTTGTCAATATGTACACAGCTCCCGCAATTCATCTTGTCCCTGTATTCGCACGCTCTACACAAAATGCCACACCTTGATTCAACCATTGTTATGCCCTCGATTTTCTTTTTTATGTTATTTTAGCACGGCAAACACGACAACAGGGCGTCTTGTTTATTTGTACCTTGATAAAATATTTTCAGCGGCGGTTTTCAGATTTTCCACGATATATTCCGGCTCTAACACTTTCACCTTGCCGCCAAAGCCGAGCAGCCAGACGAGAATATAATCGCGTTTCGTAAACTTGATTTCAAAACGCAATCCCTCGGCTGTTTCTTCGTAGCAATGGAGTCCGTAGGTTTCAATAAGCCGATACTTTTCTGATGTATCAAACAGCGCGACCAGTTTATTTTCTTTATCTTCCTCAAACCACGCTTTAAAGTCACGCTTCTCCGTCGGGATTTCGCGTGGTACAAACCTCTCGTCACATAAACGCAGATTCCACAGGCGTTGGAGTTTGAACAGCCGAAAATCTGATCGCTCCAAACAAAACCCGAAAACATACCACGCCGTCCATTGAAAAATAACGAAGTATGGTTCAATATGGCGATGGGATTCGCCTTTTTCGTAGAAATAGTCAAACTCAATGATCTGACCGTAAAGCACAGCGCGTTTTATCAGTTCGATTTTATCGGTAAGTTGCCCTCTGTCATGTGAAGCGAGGTCGATAATGACAGGCTCGCGCATTGAAACAATCGCGTCAGTATTGGCGCGGAGTTTATCTAAGACGCGCTCGATATTCGACTGCTCCGACACGCTGCCAATCCCTTTCAACGCGGCGATAATACCGGACAATTCATCTGCCGTTAAGACGCTCTTGTCCAGCTTGAACCCTTCGGCGATCGAAATACCGCCGCCGCTTCCTTGATGGGCGACTACGGGGATTCCCGCCCTGCACATTGCGTCAATATCGCGCCCGATTGTACGGCGGCTGACCTCGAACTTTTCAGCCAACTCAGGCGCGGTCACGCGGTCTTTTTGAAGAAGTATGGTAAGTATACCAAGTAGTCGGTCGAGTTTCATCTTTCATCACCAATATCAGTATAACACAAAAACACGACAACAGCGTGTCGTGTTTGAAAGTATAAATGCTCACCTGCATCTTCTGATTTCTCTTGCGGGGACACCTCCGACAACCGTATACGCAGGAACATCCTTTGTCGCGACTGTCTGTGTTTCAATAATCGCGCCATCGCCAATATGAAAAGTTATTTGCAAATAGCTAATAGGCGTGTAATTTGAAGTATACGTATGGGAACAAGCATTTTGATACCGGGAAAACAAAAAAATGCGTCTTGAAATTCGGTTTATTCAAGACGCATTTGCTGTATATTTTTCTCAATAGCTCAAGCCCGCTGGACATAGCGCTACATAGAATATAATAATAAAACCGTTTTGATTCCATCAAACTAGGATCTGAGCTTATACGTAATTTGCGTTATGCTAAAACCTAACAATCTAAAAGATATGAAATGGGTGGCAATACAGGATTTGAACTACCACCCTATCGCATTATACATAAGGCGAAACAATTAGATTATCATGGTTTATTTAATTGAATGTCTATTTAATGCAATTCGGCACTTAACAAAATCGCGTAATACCCTACAAGGGCCCCTATATAGCGCGTGTCTAAAAGTGTCATTTTTTCGAAGCCTCACCAAACTCTCCAGTTTCCACCAATGCCTCGTCATGTACAACGGTGCTAACAACCTTCGTAATCACATGATCCTGCCGCACTGCTTGGACGGTTGATTGAACTGCCTTTTCAACCTCGTATTCCTGCTTAAGCCCGGCATTGAGCGTGTATACCGTAATAAGAAGAACGACCGCAAACGGAAGGCCTGTAATGACTGAACCGGTTTGCAGAGCAGTCAGGCCGCCGCCTATCAATAGAGTCGCCGCAACAACACCTTCCAGCACAGCCCAAAAGATTCGTTGGGGGACAGGAGAATTCAATTTGCCACCCGATGTGAGATGATCAACTACCAATGAACCGGAATCGGACGAAGTAACGAAAAAAACGGTTACCAAAATCACACCTACGACCGATAAAATATCGTGCAAAGGCAAAGCATCAAGCATTGCAAACATGGCAAGGGACTCATCGATATTGACAGCGGACAGAATATCGGCTGCACCGCTCATTTCTTGAAAAATGGCCGTCCCACCAAAAACCGACATCCAAATAAAGGATAGTAGCGACGGAATGAGCATAACACCTAGAATGAATTCACGCACTGTTCGCCCCTTGGATATTCTGGCGATGAACATGCCCACAAAAGGAGACCACGAAATCCACCAAGCCCAGTAGAAAATTGTCCATCCACCCTGCCAATTGGTTTCGCGAAAGGTCTCTGTCCACGAGCTCATTTCGATGAAGTTTGCAATATAATACCCGATATTTTGGGTAAAACCACTCAAAATATAAACAGTCGGCCCCGCAATCATGATAAAGATCAGGAATACCCCGGCCAATACCATATTCAACTCGCTGAGTCGCTTAACGCCCCCGTCAAGCCCTAAAACAACCGAGGTGGTCGCAAGTGCGGTAATCACAAAAATTAAACCAATTTGTATCGGCACAGTAATTGAAAGACCAAACAGGTGGTTTAATCCAGCATTGACCTGTGAAACCCCCAGGCCTAAAGAAGTTGCAAGGCCCGTCAGTGTCGCAAGGACAGAAAGAACATCAATGATATTCCCACATACGCCGTAAATTTTATTCCCAAGAAGCGGGTAAAACACCGAGCGCATAGTTAGAGGGAGCCCACGGTTAAATGCAAAAAATGCCAATGCCAAGCCGACCAATGCATAAATGGCCCATGGGTGAATTCCCCAATGAAAAAATGTGCTGGCCATCGCTGACTGCGCGGCCTCGGGTGAATTTGGATTCATGACGCCAAACATTGGAGATGGATTATATAAATGCGAAATTGGCTCAGCTACACTCCAGAACATCAGCCCGATGCCCATACCGGCACTAAGCAGCATGGCGTACCACGCAAATTTACCAAACTCCGGATCTGCTTCAGCGCCGCCAATTTTAAGATTGCCATAGCGGCCAAACGCAAAACACAGACCTGCAACGACAAAAATATTGCTTGCCAAAATGAGAAACCACCCAGCATTTTTTGTGATGCCACTCATAATCGAATCGAAAAAAACCTCAGCTCGTGTAGGGAAGGATAGTGTCAACCCGATAAATACGAAGAGAATGACCGCTGAAATCAGTGTAACTTGAGGGTGGATATCAAACCCGTACCCCTTCCAATTATTCGCACCCGGTTCCTGCTGATCTGACTCGTCAAACCATGATACCGTCGGGCTAATTTGCAACCCCTTAAACGGTTTTCGGTTCTTAATCGCGTGCTGGCGCGCCTCTTTTTCCACCTTATTCAGCTTTTGCTCAAGCTGCTTCTTCTCAATAATTTTGCGCTTTCTTTCATTTTCTTCACAATTTTTCTGTTCTACTTTTTTACTGTTATTCTCCATCAAAGGCCCCCCTGTATTAATTAAACCGAAGAGGATGTTATATATAATATATCCATCAATCCTGGGCTTATAAAAGCGACTAATTAATTATTCTATCATATTTGGGGGATATTCTTCAAGTTTTCACTGGCTCAATTCTAGCGAACCAACGCTGTCCCTGATATACAATCTTGCGTCTTGCCGTAGGCTGCAGATGTTGTGAGCATTTCTAAGGGCAGCTCTGCAAATATTTTTATCAGCTTATCATATCGCGATAAAGTTTCTATTGACGAATTTTTCGGACCCAAACCAGTGTTCAAATAAAACGCTATTAAATAGATTAATAATCCGAAATATTTTTATTATATACTTCTCTGCTGTAAAAAGCGTGTTGAATTTCAAAATTCAACACGCTTTCGCTTTTGCCGCTTTAGCACAAAAGAAAAGCAATCCCCGAGATACTGAGGGATCGTTCTGATACTGCTGAAGCGCGCTTATTGGCCTCCTCAACCAGCTTTTAAATGCTGATATGGGTTGGTATGTAGGGCAAATTACTGATAGTTTTGTTAAAATGCCGCCCGTATTGCTCATAGCCTTGTTCGGCAAGGACATACAGGGGGCAACATTTGCCCTGCCGTCAGAAGTGGGGGTGAGGGGACAGTGGCAATCGTTTTTACATCGCTTTAATTTCAGCCATAGTCATGCTTTCGTTCTCGGAAATCTGCACTACCGTGTGTTCTTGACCCATTTATAGAACGTTGATGAGGATATTCCATATTCCTGCAAAATTTAACTGCTGGATTTTCCTGGCTGGCCAGTTCCGTATTTTGAGGCGATTCAATAAAACTGGTGATAGGCAAAATGCCCTCTGATGTAGGGAAATAAAACTACACCAAGGGAGATTTTGATTTCTTTAAAAAGATTCAATCCTGCTACAGGAAACCCAAAGGATGTATAGTCTCGGCTTGCGGCTCCATTTGTGACAGCTGACTTAAAAAATAGGATTCTCTCCTTGATTTAGACCTAGGGTGGTAATGGCATGATGCAGATGGATAGACATCGCCTGCTTTGCGCCGATGGCATCCCTTTTCTCTAAGAATTCCATCAGAAGGGCATGATCCCGAAGGGTATTCTCGGCAAGGGTCTGGGTCGAGTAGCCTAACAAAATCGATTCCTCTACGGTTCGATTGATGATAGGCACCAACCGCTGCATAAATTCATTGTGAGAGGCTTCCACAATGGCGTTGTGGAAGTGCTGGTCTATTATTGTTCGGTCCTTTCCTTGACGGATAAAATCCTCGACCTTTTTCCCTGTCTTAAGTATATGTTTTAGCTCCTCGTCGCTGGCGCGTCTGCAGGCTATTGCGGACATATCAGGCTCAAAGATAAGACGAGCTTCGTAGAGATCTTTCAATCGTATCCGGATGTACTCGATAGACCCCAGACCATAATTGCTGAAGGCCGCCATATCCGTTGAGACAAAGGTGCCTTTGCCTCGATACACCTCAAGTACACCTTGTGACGCCAAAATGCGGATGGCTTCTCGTAGTGTGTTTCGGCTCACACCTAATTTTTCAGACAGGATATTTTCCCCGGGAAGTTGATCTCCAGGTTTGTATTCGCCCACCTTGGTAATAAGGTCATAAATATTTTCGGATGCCTGTTTTGAAAGGGTTTTCTTTATCATCGAGGGAATCTCCTTTTCGCCTGTGGTGCTGAGCATAGCACAACTTTTATATATCATAAAACCTTTTTTAAAAAAAATCAAGCTTGGTCTTGTTCAATTTATATACAGGTAAAAACGCAGATTGTTGTAATTTGTTCCAAATTTTTCAATTATATGTTAAATAATATTGACTTTGTAAAATGCGAGTTGTAGTATGATGTAGAACAAGTATATATGATGTTGGTCAAGTTAAGAAAGGGGATGAATCAATATATCAGAAAGAACCTTAGGTTGGTTTGATTTTAAGCGACTTACCGTAGTCGTCGGTCATTTTGGAAGTGGTAAAACAGAGTTTTCTATCAATTTAGCAGTCGAACTAGCAAAGCGAAACTGTACTACCGCAATTGCAGACCTAGATATTGTAGACCCATATTTTCGTTCCCGCGAGTGCGTCGAACTGTTTAGTACCCATGGTATAGAGCTTATCAGCAGCTCAAAGGCCTGCGTAGATGCCGATGTGCCATCCATGCCACCTGAGATTAACATGCTATTTGACAGCAATGATGTGTTTGGTGTACTTGATATCGGTGGAGATGCATCGGGAGCCAGAGTGTTGGCGCGTTATCGGCAAAGGCTCGTATCTTGCGGTGCACATGTTTTATGTGTAATAAATGCGAACCGTCCGGCTACCGACACTCCAGAAAAGGCAATTGCATACATACGCGATATCGAGTATTCATCGGGTTTACAGATTAGTGGGCTGGTCAACAACACCCATCTGTGCAAGCAAACCGAATTTTGCGATATTATTTTAGGAGCTAAATTAATTACGGAAATTTCCGTTTTTACAAATATACCTATTTTGTGCCATGTGGTACCTGAAGAGTTGGCTGAACAGGCTATCAAAAGTGTTCATCCGGTTTTTCCCATTAAGTTGTATATGAAAAAACCATGGGAGTAACCCATAGAAAAGGAGCTATGATATGGCAATTGAACTCACCTTTCATCAAGACCTCTGCAAAGGCTGCGCGCTCTGTGTATCAGTGTGTCCCAAGCACATACTGACGCTGGACAACATCATTACCAATGCGAAGGGCTATCACCCCGTTGCATGCATCGATGAATCGCAGTGTATTGGATGCGCAAGCTGTGCAAGAATTTGTCCGGATTCCATAATAACAATCAAAAAAGGCTAAAAGGAGTTGTATCCAATGAAACGAGAAATTTGGAAGGGTAGCGAGGCAATCGCCGAAGCCGCTATTCGTGCAGGTTGCCGCGGCTTCTTCGGCTATCCCATCACCCCGCAAAATGAGATACCTGAATATATGTCCCACAAAATGCCTCAGGCAGGAGGCGTGTTTGTACAGGCCGAGTCAGAAGTGGCTGCCATAAATATGGTATATGGTGCGTCTTCTTCTGGCATCAGAGCTATGACATCATCTTCTTCCCCTGGTGTGAGCCTGAAGCAGGAGGGAATCAGCTATATGGTTGGCGCTCAACTGCCTGCCGTCATTGTAAACGTTATGCGCGGCGGTCCAGGGCTTGGCTCAATTCAACCGGCACAGGGCGATTATTTTCAGGCGACCCGCGGCGGCGGTAACGGCGACTATCGTACGCCTGTTTTGGCGCCTGCCAACCTGCAGGAAACAGTTGACTTGATGCAGGAAGCATTTGACATTGCCGACCAGTATCGCATTCCTGTCATGTTTTTGGCAGACGGCTTGATCGGACAGATGATGGAGCCTATCGTGTGGAATGAGCATCAACAGCGCACCCTTTCAGAAAAGACGTGGGCAGCATCGGGGCGTGGCGATCGCGCGCATAACAATTTTATTACTTCTTTATTTATTGATGCTTCCAGCTGTGAGGCGGAAAACGCAAATCTCTCAGCAAAGTATGCTGAAATCGAAAAGAATGAGTGCCGCTGGGAAGAACTGCTACTCGAGGACGCTGAGGTTGTTTTAGTAGCGTACGGTACTCCCGCACGTATCGCACAAACTGTCGCTGAAAAGCTCAGAAAACAGGGAATAAAAGCAGGTGTATTCCGTCCTATTACCCTCTGGCCGTTCCCTTATTCCCGGCTGAAGGAAATTGCAGCAATGGATAGCACCAAGATTTTTCTGGATATTGAAATGAGTACTGGTCAGATGCTAGATGATGTAAATCTAGCCGTAGCTGAACGCAAGCCTGTCAGATTCTACGGCCGTTCCGGGGGCATGATTCCCACCGTAGCCGAGGTTGAGAAAGCGGCACGAGATGCCTACAGGGAGGTCAAGTAATATGACAACGATTTATAAAAAATCCAAAGGCCTTCAGAACAACGAGCTGCATTACTGCCCTGGTTGCGGTCACGGTATTATACATAAGCTAATTGCCGAGGTGATGGTGGAGATGGATGCTGTTGGCACCACCATTGGCGTGTGTCCCGTTGGATGCTCTGTGTTTGCGGGCAACTATTTTGCCTGCGACATGGTTGAAGCGGCACACGGTCGTGCACCCGCTGTGGCTACTGCTATCAAGCGCACCCATCCAAATCAGCCCGTATTCACCTATCAGGGTGACGGTGATCTTGCCTCTATTGGTGCTGCCGAAATTGTCCATGCAGCGATGCGCGGCGAAAAATTCACCACCATATTTGTAAACAATGCTATCTACGGAATGACCGGAGGGCAGATGGCGCCCACAACGCTGATTGGACAGAGAGCTACGACCGCACCCTCAGGTAGAACCAAGGAGCAGGCTGGCATGCCTATGCGTGTTGCGGAGATGCTGGCGACACTGGATGGCCTTGTTTATGCCGAGCGTGTCTGCGTTACTGATATCCCGCACCTGAACAAAGCCAAAAAAGCAATAAAAAGAGCTTTCGAGAAGCAGATGGCAGGCGAGGGCTTTACCTTTGTGGAGATTTTGGCCTCCTGTCCAACCAATTGGGGCATGGATACGCTGGAAGCTAACAAGTGGCTGATGGAGAACATGGCAAGCTATTATCCGCTTGGCGTAATCAAAGAAACGGAGGTGAGATAACATGAAAAAGGAGATTATCCTTTCGGGCTTTGGTGGACAGGGAATCATGTCCATCGGAAAAAATTTAGTAGAGGCCGGGGTTGAGGAAAACCTTGAGGCATCCTGGGTGCCTTCGTATGGACCCGAGATGCGAGGCGGCACTGCAAACTGCTCTGTCATCCTCAGCGATGAGCGAATCGGTTCTCCTCTGGTTGAGGCACCTACGGAAATTATCGTTATGAACCGCCCTTCCCTAGCGAAATTTGAGCCGACCGTTGTGCCGGGCGGAACTGTGTTTATAAATAGCAGTATTGTGCCTGATAAGGTTTCACGCACTGATCTGAAGTCGGTTTATGTTCCCTGCGATGAGATTGCCAAGGAACTGGGAAATCCAAAGGTTAGTAACATGGTGATGCTAGGTGCATATGTTGCTGAAACTAAGGTCTTAAAAAAGGAAACCATTCAAAATATGATTATTGAAATGTTCTCCGGCAAAAAAAACAAGCTGATACCGCTAAATATGGAAGCGTTTAAGCGTGGTATAGATTGTGTTAAAGATATTGAATAAAGGAGCAGAAAATATGCTTAGTGATAATGTAGCAAAGGGAGTAGACAGAGCACCGCATCGCTCGTTGTTTTATGCTGCCGGATTTACCGAAAAAGAGCTTGAGAAGCCATTGATCGGTGTCGTTTCTGCACAGAGCGATATCATTCCAGGTCACATTCACCTGAACAAGCTTGCTGAGGCTGTAAAGGCTGGAATTTATGCCGCGGGTGGCACACCTGTGGTTGTTCCCGCAATCGGTGTCTGCGATGGTATTGTGATGGGCCATCGCGGCATGCACTATTCTCTCGCTTCCCGCGAACTGATTGCCGATTCAGTAGAAACTTTAGCAGCGGCACATTGCTTTGATGGATTAGTTCTAATCCCCAATTGCGATAAAATTGTACCCGGCATGGTGATGGCTGCTCTACGCCTCAACATTCCATCAATTGTATGTTCAGGTGGGCCAATGATGGCAGGCCGTGTAAAGGGAAAGAAAATCGGCCTGTCTCAGATGTTTGAGGCGGTGGGCGCATTTAAAGCCAATATGCTTGACGAGGACGGATTGCGTAGATGTGAGCTTTCCACCTGCCCCTCCTGCGGCTCTTGTGCAGGCATGTTCACCGCAAATTCAATGAATTGCCTCTGTGAAGCACTGGGTTTGGCTCTGATAGGAAACGGGACCATTCCCGCCCCTATGTCTGCTCGTGTTCATCTGGCCAAGGAAAGCGGTATGAAGATTATGGACTTGGTGCGAGAGGATGTCAAACCTCGTGACATCGTGACCATGGATGCATTGAAAAATGCGATTGTGGTGGATATGGCACTTGGTTGCTCAACTAACAGCTCACTGCATCTTCCTGCCATTGCGCACGAAGCAGGCCTTAAGCTTAATATAAAACTATTTAATGAAATTAGCGAAAAAACCCCGAACCTCTGTCATCTGGCGCCTGCAGGTGAGCATTTTATGGAGGATCTTGATGCAGCAGGCGGTGTTGCTGCCGTAATGAAACAGTTGGCTGACATCGGTTTGCTCAAGCTTGATCTTCCTACCGTAACTGGCAAAACGGTAGGTGAAAACATTAAAAATGCCGCAAACTGTGATCCTGAGATTATTCACACAGTAGATCATGCATATTCCAAGACAGGTGGTTTAGCATTTCTGTTTGGTAATATTGCAAAAAATGGCTGTGTCGTGAAGCGCAGTGCGGTAGCTCCTGAGATGCGCGTGCATTCCTGCAAGGCAAGAGTGTTTGTCGGTGAGGATACAGCTGTAGAAGCAATTTATGCAGGCGAGATCAAACCGGGAGATATCGTGGTAATTATCTACGAAGGGCCAAAGGGCGGCCCCGGTATGCGCGAGATGCTGGTTCCAACCTCCGCATTGGCCGGTATGAAGCTAGATAAGGATGTTGCGTTGATTACCGATGGCCGATTTTCAGGTGCATCAAGAGGCGCTTCTATTGGGCACGTTTCCCCAGAAGCTGCTGTCGGTGGGGAAATTGGATTGCTACGCGATGGCGATATCATTGACATTGATATGGATAACTACACTATCCATGCACATGTAAGTGATGAAGAGTTTGCTCAGCGCCGTCTAAAACAGGTCAAGCCAGAATCGTGGGTAAAGGGAGGATGGCTTGCCCGATATCAAAAGGCAGTCACTTCAGCTGACGAGGGCGCAATTTTGAGATAGGCATACCTACCGTTGAAGTTTGTGAAAGAACAGCACAATTACGTTGTTAGTAGCAGATTACTGGGGTTTTATAATTAGTTTCTGTTTTACGTGGCGATATGAAATTAATAAAAGAAAGAGGAGATCAGAATGAAAAACATGCATCGTATACTTAGCCTATTAATTGCGCTCTTACTACTTTGTTCTCTAGCCGGATGCACAAGCTCTCCCCCAACTGTTACTAACCAGGAATCAACAGCTACCTCTGCCAAGGCGACGGTACTCAAGTTAGGTACCACCGTCAACGAACAGGATAGCTTCCAGATTGCAGCCGAGAAGTTTGCTGAACTAGTCAAGGAGCGTACTAATGGTGCCTATGAAATCGAAATCTACCCTAATGGAGCGCTCGGGGATGAGCGCACCATGCTAGAAAGTATGCAGATAGGTACGTTGGACATGGGCATTATCACTAGCGGTCCTTTCGTGAACTTTGTTCCCGAGATGGGCGTACTGGATATGCCATTTCTGTTTGGCGGCAATGAGGAGGCCTACAAGGTTTTGGATGGCGAGGTCGGACAAGAGTTGCTAAATAAGCTGTCAGATTCGGGTATCAAAGGCCTTGCATATGCGGAGCGCGGATTCCGCAACCTTACCAACAGCGTGCGTGCTGTAAAGGATGCTACTGACATTCGCGACCTAAAGGTTCGCGTCATGGAGAATGAAGTTTATACCGCCACGTTTAACGCTCTTGGAGTGAATGCAGTTCCTATGGCTTGGTCTGAGGCGTTAACCGCACTGCAGCAGGGTACTGTTCAGGGTCAAGAGAACCCTGTCAACGTCATTTACTCATACAAGCTATGGGAATCACAGAAGTATGTAACAATGACTCGCCATGCTTATGCTTCTGCTATCATCACCATGAGTCAGAAACAGTATGACAAGCTGCCCGCCGACGTGCAAAGTATTTTCAAAGAGGCAGCACAGGAGGCAGCTGAGTTTGAACGTGATTGGGTTGCAAACAACGAGGCATCCCAGCTGCAAGCGCTCAAAGACAACGGTATGGAGGTTATTGAGAATCCCGACATCGGTAGCTTCAAGGCTGCGGTGAAGAGCGTCTACGACAAGTATCCCCAATATGCCGACTACATGAGCAAAATCCAAAACGCCCTTTCCTAATGTAATGGGAGACATTTTCATGGTAATTGCAAAAGTAATCCGAAAGGTCAGTGACCTTGTTAATAATTTGTGCAGTGCACTTTGTATAATGACTATTGTTGCTATGGTACTTGTAACCGGTATGCAAATTTTCTGTCGCGTATTTTTCACAGCCCTGTCTTGGAGTGAGGAGGTTACCCGTTATCTTTTGGTGTGGTCCACCTTTATCGGCTGCGGAATTGTGTATAAAAACGCGGGACATATTTCGGTCACTATGATGCGCGATCACTGTCCGCCAAAGATTGTTACGATTTTGAAGATAGTGACCCATTTGATTTGCGCCGCATTCTGTACCATTGCTGTCTATTACGGCTTTAAGTATATGGCTATGCAAGGTAAGCAGCTTTCGGCTGCACTGCGCATTCCGATGCGCTATATGTACATGGCGATTCCTGTTGGTTGCTTTGTGATCGACCTGCATATTCTCGATGCAATTATTCAGCTGACGACCAAAATTAATGGGGAGGTAAGCAAAACATGAGTACCATCCTGTTTGGAACTTTTTTGGCATTGCTTGTGTTAGGTGTTCCAATTGCGTTTGCGATTGCAGTTGCGGGCGTATCAGTACTGCTCGTTGGTGGTGTCGACCTACTCATAGTGATACAGCGCATGTTTGCCTCCACCGATTCCTTCCCGCTGGTGGCAGTTCCGTTCTTTATTCTGGCGGGCGATCTGCTGGCGCGGGGGGCAATGTCCAAGACGCTGGTTGAGTTTGCCGAATCGATTTTAGGACGCATCCGTGGCGGCCTTTCAGCGGTATCAGTGGTGGCGGGCATGTTCTTTGCCGCTATCTCGGGCTCGGGCGCAGCGACCACTGCAGCGGTAGGCGCGACACTTATCCCCGAGTTAAAAAAGCGCAGCTATGAGGAGGCACCCTCTGCTGCGCTGATAGCATCGGCTGGTTGCATCGGCGTAGTAATTCCGCCGTCGGTTCCGCTGGTACTCTACGCTGTCATCGCCGACCAGAGCGTTACACGCCTGTTCTCTAACGGATTTTTCCCTGGCGTGATGATGGGTGGTATGCTCATAGTACTAGCGCTTTATCAAGCAAATAAAAAAGATTACCCCAAGGGGAGTTTGTTTACCTGGAAAAATGTCTGGAGTACTTTTAAAAAGGCAATTTGGGCGTTGCTTATGCCCGCCATCATTCTCGGTGGCATTTTCTCAGGTTACTTTACGCCGTCCGAGGCAGCGGCGGTTGCAGTTATTTATGCCGCGGCAATCTCCTTTGTAGTTTACCGCGATATGAGTGTTAAACAATTTTTTCAGATTGTGCTGGGCAGTGCCAAAACCTCGGCTGTGATAATGCTTATCATCTCCTGCAGTGGTGTGTTTGGCTGGGTGCTGGCAAATTGGAAAATACCCGAGCGGGTTGCACAAGCGGTTCTGTCGGTTTCGAACAACCCCTATGTGCTGATGTTTTTGATTGCAGGGATTATCTTGATTGCGGGTGTATTTATGGAAACTTCCTCAGCGGTTATCTTGCTAACGCCCGTATTTCTGCCACTAATTAAAGCGTTGGGCGTAAATCTGATTCATTTCGGTCTGATTTTCACTATTGGTATCTCAATCGGTATGATCACGCCGCCCGTGGCTATCAACCTATTTGTGGCATCGAGCACCACAGGTTTGCCCATCGAAAAGATTTCCAAGGCAGTCATTCCATACCTAATCGGCCTTATTGCTGTATTTTTAGCTTATGTCTACCTGCCAATGTTATTACCAGCAATCGTCATCTAAGCTTGATACGAAGCTGTTGCAGCTCTGCAAAAAACATCATGGCAAGCTACTATCGGCGGCAGTACAAACCTTAGTTACTCTAATTATTTCCAGTAATAATAAAGTGGATTTCCTATGACATATAAGAAAGGTTGATATTGTGTGCCGAAGTATGAGGAACTATATAATAAAAAACTGAAAACACCCAAAGAAATTGCCGACATGGTACAGTCAGGATATGTTTGTGTCTCTCCAACCTGTATGGCACAGCCCGATGCAATTGCACAGGCAATTGCATCGCGTGCCAATAGAGGCGAGTTGGAGGGTGTCAAGCATCATAGCGTCATCGCCATTGAGCCGGCACCTTTTGTGGACATGGAGCTGCGCGGAAAATATGATTACGTTTCCTGGTTTACGCAAGCCGCTGCGCGCTCCAGCGTCCAAAGTGGATTAAGCGACTATATGCCCTGTCACTATAGTGAGGAAATTGCGCTTTGGGATATGCGGGGCGCACCTGACGTAGTCTATGCTGTTGTTACTCCAATGGACAGGCACGGTTATTTCAGCTTTGGTTTGGTTGCATCGGAATGCGTGGAGTTAGTGAGCAGAGCAAAATATGTTTTTCTGGAAGTAAACCGAAATATGCCTCGCTTGTTCGGCAACAACATTATTCATATATCACAGGCCACAGCCATCTGTGAGCATGATGCACCCATTTCAACACTGTCGCCGCCCTTAGTAACAGAAAAAGACAAAACTATTGGGCAGCTAATCGCACAATATATTTCCGATGGCTCTACTATTCAGTTAGGAATCGGTGGTGTTCCAAGCGCAGTTGCAAATTGCTTGTATGATAAGAAAGATCTTGGAATACATACCGAACTTTTCATGGATAGTATGGTAGATTTAATTGAAGCTGGTGTCGTTACAAATCTAAAAAAATCTATAAATACCGGAAAAACGGTAGCTGCATTTGCATGGGGATCTCAAAGAATGTATGACTTTTTGCACAACAATGTGTCCGTTGAAATGATGCCGGTTTCTTACGTAAATAATCCCTACACTATAGCGCAGATCGAGAACTTCGTCTCAGTCAATTCTTGCCTTGAGGTTGACTTATTGGGTCAGGTATGTGCAGAATCCATTGGTAGCATACACTTTAGTGGGTCCGGTGGTCAGGTCGATTTTGTAAGAGGCTGCAATATGTCACTTGGTGGTAAAAGTTTTATTGCAATGCCGTCAACCGCCAAAAACAATACAATCAGCAAAATCAAGCCTATTTTAACACCTGGGGCTGCTGTTACCACCGGTAAGAACGACGTAGACTACATTGTAACGGAATATGGTGTCGCACATTTAAGAGGCAGAACTGCTGGAGAGCGTGCAAAGGAACTCATTAAAATAGCACATCCAAAATTTCAGGAGGAGCTTTTGCACGAGACAAAAAGGATGAAACTCATTATCTGAAAGCGGTACTACCTTCTTTCTATCGAGGCTATCTTTCAATGATATTATCCTTGCTTTTTACGAAACAGAGTAAAGGATACGTTAAGGTATCTCTTTGCATTAGTGGAGTCTTTTTATCCACCACATCGTAACAAGTAACAAGCCCGCATCGCTAAGGGAAGTAAGATGAGCGGACTACTAAAATAGAAAATATTACAATTCTTTATAGGGGAGACATCATGAATTTTATTGACTTATCCACATGGGACAGAGCTATGCACTATCAAGCTTTCCGAGACAGTATACAGCCACAGTATTGTACCACATTTGAAGTGGACATTACGAATTTCCTGATAAAGATAAAGGAACGGGGATATTCATTTACATTTTCTCTTGTGTATGCTGTAACAAAATGTGCGAACCAGATAGAAGCGTTCCGCTGTCGCTTCGTAGACGGAAAACCTGCTGTCCTGAATACAATCAACACTTCATTTACTTACTTAAAAAAGGGGACAGAGCTATTTAAAGTTGTGAATGTTCCAATGCAGGACACCATAAAAGAATATGTTGATTTGGCTAAAAAGATCGAGAAAAACCAAGAAGATTATTTTACTGCACCAATGGGAAATGATATATACCAGTTTTCACCGTTTCCGTGGGTATCGTACACTCATATTTCGCATACGAACTCTGGTAAAAAAGATAATGCCACACCGCTATTTGATTGGGGAAAGTTTTACGAAAAAGACGGTAAAATACTACTGCCATTTTCCGTACAGGTACACCATTCATTTGTCGACGGCGTGCATATTGGTCAATTGGCAAGGCTTTTACAAACGTATCTCGATGGTGAGATTCTATAACACGATGGATATTTTACCCGAATATTGTACATATGATGGAAGATGTTGAACAGATAAATGCTGATATATTGGCTGATGTTTATAGCAGCGAAAGCAGTTGAATCAGAGAAAGTTGAATTAAAATTGAATATCAGCAAAAATCAAGATAAAGCAAACCGCGAACAATCATTTTTCCAAAGGTGAGCATTTGCTAAGAAAGATTAGCCATTCAATCACATAACAAATGAGCAACTTCGTATCGTATCTTGGTAGTCTGGCGAGGTATTTCAACGTCGCGTTATGGTACTATCATGCCACTTGTGTATTATCTATGTTAAGCCCAGAAGAGTACCTTCTGGGCTTGTACTTTGGGTAAACATAATGCGACGTTTAAGTCCGCGGATTATGCGAAGCTCATAACGCTATAATTCATGTGCGGCAGTCAGAAAATATTAAACCGACGATAAAAACTCTATTGGCAATTACTCTTTCAAACTAATCCGAAAGTTATAGCCATATTCACCTAGCATATGCACAAGGCTTGAACCTTCAATAAATGTGATGGGCTTATCTTCCACAAACATTCTAGAATCATTTCCATAATAGCTGCCTCCCTTAGCGCAACACAATGCCATCTATCTCAGCTTTATTTCTCGACGATGAGGCTGATGGGTTAGCTCCTAGAATATCACAGTAAGTTACAGCTAACCTTCTAGAACCGACATAAGAATTGTTATAATTTATATATAATACCATTTAATAAGTGTGTGCAGGAAAGGGGGGAGTTTTCAGGTGAAATCTTATCGGAAAGGAGGCGGAAAAAGTGAAGTTTTGGAAAATGAACGGGGCCGGCAATGATTTTATTATCCTAAATAATATTGAAGAAAAATTACCGCACAATATTTTACCGCAGCTAGCCAAAACTCTGTGCGAGCGACACTTGTCTATCGGTGCTGACGGATTGATGGTTGTTGAATCTGCAACACAGGGCGGAGACTACAAAATGCTGTTTTTTAACTCCGATGGTAGCATAGGCGAAATGTGTGGCAACGGAGCGAGATGTATATGTCGTTATGGTTATGAAAACAATCTTGCAGGAGAAACTCAAGTTGTGGAAACCACCGCCGGAATTGTTACTGGGTACCGAATTGATAAGCGATTATATCGTATACGGTTAAACGATCCAACTACAATAGTACTTGATGCCGAAGTTATTATAGATGGTGTTAAGGTAGAATGTAGCTATATTGAGCTAGGTAATCCGGGCCTTCCCCATGCAGTAATACCTTACCAAAATCTAAAAGAAGCGGATACCGGAAAGTTGAGAGAGTTTGGCGAAAAACTGCGTTGGTATAATGGATTTTCTAAAGGTGCCAATATAAACTTTTACGAAATTTTGGGCAACGATTATATTTATGAGCGAACATACGAAAGAGGCGTAGAGGATTTTACCTATGCCTGTGGTACAGGTACAGCATGTGTAGTTGCTGCCCTTTCCTTAAAAGAAAAGGTAAGCGGTGGTACAGTTAAAGCAGATATGAAAGGTGGTACTCTGTTTATAGACTTAACTAAAGATGGAGAACAAATAACAGACATACTGCTAACCGGTCCTACCAATATAGTTTGTATAGGTGATATAACCGATGAGACTTTAAGCCTTTAGTACTACAAATAAAGGTATTTGCAGTTTTTATTATTAAGTTGTTTTATAAGCAATCTGTATTAAAGTTTCAGCTATCAACTAATTATTATATTAAATAACGATAAGCGCCGTATAGCCTATCATGTAACGCAGTTTGTTAACGGATTTATATTTTTGTTTAAATAACAGCATCTATTTTCCATTAATTTATTTATTGAATTTTTGAAAGGAATGTTTTTATGGAGAAGAAGTCAGTTATTAAGAATTATAAGTTCTTGGCTATTTTGCTCAGCAGTATGATAGTAGGCTCAATCGTAGGTTGGGTTGCTCCCGATTTTGGTAATTCCATAGCCTTTTTAGGTAAACTGTTTATTAATATGATGTTCTGTATTGTTGTGCCAATGGTATTTGCTTCTATTGCAGGTGCCGTCGCCAATATGGAAAGTCGCCAACGTGCAGGGAAAATTATGGGCACCACAGTTGGAGTTTTTGTGATAACCGGTGCTATAGCTGCAATAATTATGTTTGTACTTATGAAGATGATTCCACCTGTTCTTGCTCCTTGGAGTGATATTCCTGCCGAGGGAATGGGAGAGTATGCTTCTTTAACTGCCATGATAGTAAACTTCTTTACCGCAAGCGATTTTGTTGGACTGTTAACACGCAGAGCAATGCTGCCGCTTATAGTTTTCTCTGTATTGTTTGGTTTTTCTGTTAATATGGCAGGCGGCAAAGAATCATTAATGGGTAAGTTTTTAGATAGCTTAACCGAAACAATGATGAAGTTTGTTAAAATAGTTACCTACTACGCGCCCGTTGCATTCTTTGCAATCTTTGCAGACCTGGTAGCAACCTATGGTTCCAGCGTAGCAGAAGGTTACGGTAGAGCACTAATGGTTTATTATCCTCTTTGCTTTATTTACATATTTACAGCTTTTCCGTTATTTGCATGGTATGGCGGCGGCAAGGGTGCAGTAAGCTTAATGTTTAAAAATATTGCTCGTCCTGCCATTGTATCTTTAGGTACCTGCTCATCTGTTGCAACAATACCTACAAATATGGAAGTTGCTGCTCAGTCGGGTATTTCAAAAGATGTTTCTGATATAGTACTTCCGCTTGGCGCAACCATGCATATGGATGGTTCCTGCTTCTCATGCGTTCTTAAAATTGCGTTTGTATTTGGCGTATTTGGTAAGTCCTTTACCTGGAGCATGCTTCCAATGGTAGTTTTGGTTGCTGTTCTGTCTTCTGTAGGAATGAGCGGTGTTCCCGGTGGCGGATATATAGGTGAATATATTATCTGCTCAATCTTCTTCCCAACACAAATGGAGCTTGCGTTCCCAATTCTTGTAGCAATAGGCAACTTGGTTGACCCACCCGCTACTATGATTAATGCAACAGGGGACTATGTTGTTTCTTACATAGTATCTAGATATGCAGACGGAAAAGACTGGCTTAAAAAGTCAATCGCAACTAAGGTTTAAGCTATAGTTTGCCTTAAGTAAGATTTTAATTTAGTACAAATAAAAACTTTCCAATCACATGCTTATAACATATTTATAAGCTAATAAATAGTGTTAAAGGAAATACTACAGCTATGAAAAGTAAAATTAATGCGTTGATTGTTGGCTATGGTAATATTGGTCGCCATGCATTAGAAGCTATTAAAACTGACGATGGTTTTGTGCTAAAGGCAATTATTGATCCGATATGGAGCAAAAAGGTAGCCGAGGTTGATGGCATACCCATGCTGGAAAGCATGCAACAATCACCAAGCTTTGATGTCGCGCTGTTGTGCGTTCCGTCTCGAATGGTTATGGAGGTCGGGTTGGAAATATTAAAGATGGGTAAGCGCACGGCAGATATATTTGATATTCACGGCCATGAACTGTTGCATTTATATCAAACCTTTGAAAAAGTTGCTAAGGAAAATAATACTGCTGCACTTATCTCGGCAGGTTGGGACCCGGGTTTGGATTCGGTAGTTAGGGTATTGCTTTCGGTTATGATTCCCCATGGGATTACCTTTACAAATTTTGGTCCGGGTATGAGCATGGGGCATTCGGTTGCAGTTAAGGCAATATACGGTGTAAAAGATGCCGTAAGTCTTACCTATCCAAAAGGATGTGGCGTGCATCGACGAATGGTTTATATAATTCCTAACCAAGGTGCCAATCAACAGCAAATTAAAGATACTTTACTTAACGATCCTTATTTTTCTCACGATGAAACCCATGTAGCCTTTGTTGAAAGCTTGGATAACTATTTAGATATGGGGCATGGTGTGCATATAGAGCGTAAGGGTCGTGCTGGGGCGAAATATAATCAACGAGCCTTTTTTGATTGTAATATACACAATCCTGCCGTTACAAGTCAGGTATTGGTAATGGCTGCAAGAGCAATTATGAAGCAGCGCCCCGGTTGCTATACCATGGGGATGGTACCACCGACAGACTATCTTAATATGACTGTTGACGAAATTGTGCGTGACTTAACCTAAAAGGTGAAATTTACAGTACAGTTATAAAAGTTAAATGAAATTGCTAAAAAACACCTCTATTAAATGTAAAATCCCTTGAAAGCGGTCTTAAGATGCCGATTTCAAGGGATTTTTTAGTTTTGATAAATTTGGTAAATAAGCTCAATAGAAATTATAAATGATTTTTTACCGCATCCTCCAGTTGTTTCATAGCTTTTTCCAGTACAAAGCGGGGACAGGCTGCATTTAACCGCATATAGCCGTTTAAATTTTTGCCAAATGCATATCCGTCATTTAAACCAAGCTTTGCCTTTTTAATCATAAAATCATGCAGTTGCTCGTTTGTCATACCTAAATCTCGGCAATCAAGCCACATTAAATAAGTTGCATCTGGAGCATAGGTTTTTATTTGAGGTATATTTTTTTGGCAGTAATCTACCACATAATCAAAATTTGCGCTTATATATGGCAGCAGTTGTGTAAGCCATTCTTCCCCCTCGTTAAATGCAACTTCCATAGCTATAACAGAAAATGCATTGTTACGATGAATATCCATATTCATCCAAAAATTATCAAAAACTTTTTTCATATGGGTATTAGGGAATACAACAGCACTTGCTTGCAGTCCTGCAAGATTAAATGTTTTTGTACCTGAAATTGCTGTAACTACATTAGCAGCAAATTCTTTTGATAATGCAGCAGACGGGATATGCTTTTTGTTATGAAATATTAAATCTGAGTGTATTTCATCACTAATAACCAAAACATGGTATTTTAGACAAAGCTGCATCATTTTAAGTAATTCTTGTTCTGTCCATACAATTCCAAGTGGATTATGGGGGTTACAAAACATAAACATATCAACTTGTTTAAGCTTGTGTTCAAAATCCTCCCAATCTACGCCCCATTTACCATCAACTTCAATCATTTGGTTTTCTGCAACTTTGCGTCCTGCAAACTCTGCCATATCATAAAACTCACCATAAACAGGTGTTTGAATTAGCACGCTACCGCCAATAGGGGTATAAAGTTGCACCATTGCAGATAATGTTTGCACTACCCCTAAACAAAAGCTCATGCAGGAAATATCTATATCCCAATTATTACGGCGCTTTTGCCAACCCTTAATAGCTTCGAAATAACTTGCAGGCCGTGTAGTATATCCCCACAGGCCTTCTTCTGCACGCGCCTTTAAAGCATCAATAATAGGTTGTGCTGTTTTAAAATCCATGTCTGCAATCCATAGAGGAATTACGTCATTGGTGCCAAACTTTTTTTCTCTTTCGTCATACTTGGCAGATAAATTTCCAGTGCGGTCAACTATTTGATCAAAATTGTATGTCATAGTTAAGCATCCTTTCTTTAATTACAGCCTTACGGCGTTTTTAGTCTGGTAATTAAGCAAAAGTGGCACGAAAACGATAACAGTTATAACACCAAGTGCAACTGTTAGCTCTGTGACGGTATCGCCGTCAACTGCAAGCGTAGTAAAAGGCAAAACACAAGACTTTATCGCAACAGTTACAGGCGCAACCTCTGATTCTGATAAGAGTGTAACGTGGTCGATTTTCGGGTGGAAAAACAGGCATAGGCATTGATGAAGTTGCAGGTTTTCCACACCAATAACAAAGCTCCTTTTGGCTGATAATTTTCAACTTACAATTTTTAACAGCGCTATATATTACATTTTATCATAATAATGGGCGAAAAACTTATCATTTTTTTGCTATAATCTGCGGTTAATTCTAATTGCGTATAATTACTAACCACCTACCGTTGGATGGACTTCGCGTTATGGCCGTTGCCCGCAAAGGATCTTCTTTACGTTGGTAGCGCCACATCACGAAAGCTCTACGACGGTGGTATCTGACCATTGGCCAGCTGGCCGGCGCAGACCTTAGAATGCTAGAACTGCGATTCGGTAAATAGGGAATTATGCTCTGGCGCTTTGCGAACGGCTACGATACTTCACCCGTCGCAACATACGGCGACGAGTGCCTTATAAAGAGCATCGGCAACAGCGCCACCACGCCGCGCGACCTGATCAGTGACGAGGATGTCAAACTTATGCTTTATGTCCTGTCAGACAGTGTGGCAGAGCGTATGCGGGATAACGGATTTCTGGGGCGTGTCGTGTCCATATCGGTGCGTGACTGCAAACTGCGTTCCTTCACGCGGCAGTGCACGCTGGAGCATACCACCTGCCTGACGGAGGAAATCTCCAATGCGGCCCTTGCCTTATTCCAAAGACACTACCACTGGGAAGAACCCATTCGTTCTATCGGCGTCAACGTATCGGATTTTTCCCACAAGAATGAGGTCATCCAGCTGGATATGTTCTGCGACTGGCAGAAACGAGAGGAAAAGCAGAAGCTGGAGCTCACGGTGAACTGGTTACGTCGGCGGTATGGTCATAATTGTGTTCGGCGGGGAATCGTGATGGCCGACAAAGATTTTGCACACATGAATCCCAAGGATGAGAATACGATCCACCCGACGGGATATTTTAATGGAGGAGGCGGCATTTTATGAGGCGGGTTGACGTAGAAGTGTTGGCGAAATACCAGTTGGACGACAAGATCATCCCTGTTTCGGTCAAATGGGATGACGGCCGTACGTTTGAAATAGACCAGGTGCTGGACATTCGGCCGGCCGCTTCGACGAAAGTCGGCGGTACAGGAATCCGGTATCTGGTGCGGATAGGGCGCACACGCACCTACCGGTTCCTTGAGGAAAATAATTGGTTTGTGGAGGCTAAAGGCGTGCAGTAGGCGATGATCCTGGCACCCGGGAGATTATTGAGTGCAATACCTGTACTATTACAGCAATTAAAAAGTGGTCGTGCTTAGATGCACGACCACTTTTTTTATTTAAATTGATATCGAACCGCCTGAATGGCGGCGATCTGAAGAACTGCGTTGCCCGACCTTGAGCCGGCATATAAAAACTTTTTTCAAAGCCAGGGTAAGACGGCAACCGAAAACCTCACGAAACTGCAAAGCGAGATTGCCGCACTCAAAGCAAAATCCGGTAAGATCAGCGAGGAGGAATTGAAAACCCTGCAAACCAAGGCTGAGGAAGAAGCCCGCGCCAAGGCTAAAGCAGAACTGGACACGGTGATTGCCACCAGTGCTGAGGAAACCGCAAAGGCCATCAAACAGCAAAAACAGCTTGAAGAAAGATTAAAGGCGGCGCAGGATACAGCGAAAACCGAAGCCGAAAAAGCCGTTGCTGAGGAAAAGAAAAAGGTTATCGAACTGGAGCAACAGCTGAAAACGGCAGACGAAAACGCCAAGGTAGCCGCCGACAAGACAGTTGCCTAGGAACAAAAGAAGATTGCCGAATTACAAGAACGGCTTAAAAAGGCGCAGGGCAGCGGCAAAGCTGAATCCGAAAAGGTGATAGCCGCCGAGAAAAAGAAAGTTGCTGAGTTGGAAGAAAAGCTTAAAAAAGCAAAGGAACCGCCAAGACGGAAACCGAAAAGGCGATAGCCCAAGAAAAGAAAAAGCAAGCAACCCTTGAGAAAAAGCTTAAAAAGCAGAAGCGGAGGACGCCGCGGTAGCCGCTGAACTCAAAGCCGCGCAGACTTGCGCCGCCGAACTGGAAAAGAAGCTTAAACTGGCGAACACCGACACCACTGTTTTCGCTGTCCACTTTGAGGATTTGCAAACTTGCATCAACAAGCTTAACGGCTTATTAATCAAGATGGAAAAGGGCGAGGATAAGGAAACCGCCGTAAAGCTAAAGACAGCGCTGAAAACCGTGCTAACTGCCGCTACCGAAAAACTGTAAGTTATAGAACAAGCTGTCCACCGTAAATTGGTGGGCAGCTTGTTGCTCTATGACAGCTATCCGAGGTATGCAAAGCGCTCAAAATCCCAATCGTTTGGGATTTTTAGAACGGACATTTGAAGTGCCGCCAAAGGCGCCGCCTTTGGAATCCGCGAGCTTTTGAAAAAGCTCGACCAAAACTTTACCCACACTATTGGTTACACGAAGTCACGTTCTGACGACATTAGCTAATTGACCATTGAAAGTCACATTCACAAGCTGTTACAGTTAATTTTGTAAAAAACATTTTTCTGATAATCAGAAAGTGAGGGAGTTTATGGGATACAGTAACGTGAAAAAAAGAGTTAAAAAAAGCAATTATTAATTTAAAGGATTTCCGCCCAAAATGTGGTAAACTGGTAGAAAACACTATACTAGACCAAGAGACAAGAAGTGCTCTTAAAGAATTTTTACCGCCTGTAGGCAGAATAAATTAATGCAGTATTTTGAAAAGGATCCCTACAACACTGTTGTGTTGACAGACTATATCTGGGACAATCTTCCGTACGGTGATGGTTAAAACTAGCTGAAGGTAATGATCTTGATTTATATTACTCTTTTGGGAAATTAGATATTTACTATCGCGCTTCCTATGATCAAGAAATGGGATGGATTTTTGAGTGCTATGCGCAAGATACTTATGATTTTGGGTTAGACAAAGATATTAGCTATGAAGAAATTTTCACTAAAGGTTTAAAGCATATGCTTGGCAATTACAAAGGTAAAATAGCAAACAATGGGCTGGTTTTCGCAAAAGGAGCAAGTGATTACTCAGTTTGAAATTGCTATTAATTTTAAATACTGCTGCGAAGGGTGATTCTATGAAAAGAGCACTTTTTAATACTATTCGAAGGTGGCGTTGGGAATGGCTTGCTATTATCTTAGCAATATTAGTCTTTGGGTTCTGGGGTTATGGTTGTCTCCGACACACTTTTCGCTCCAGAATAACATCAGAAGAATCAAAAATAAGATTTGACAACCGTATGTCTGAGATCGAAGATATATTGAAAAACTATGGTGTGGATTTTCATGAAGTTAACCCATGGGACAATATGCGATATATGCGCAGAGTTTTATGTAAGTTTTCTAACGGTGGCATGGATATTATTCTTGAAAATGAGAATGGTACCGAAAAATACACTTTAATAATCACGATGGTACCAGGTCAAACACCGGAACAATCTCTACCAGATGCTGCATCTCTACATATGGCTTGTGAAGTACAAAATATATTAAGTGGTGGCGAATTTGCACCAGAGTTTTTGGAGGAAACGCTTGTATCACTAATGGATGATGCACGCAACCAATTTTCAGTATTTGAACCTCGCTCGGAGCCAAGATATATATATTCTGACGATAAGTATGGAATTCATCTTGATGTCCATCAGAATAAGGAAGAGACATATACTGCTTATATAAAGTTTATAACCTATAAGTTTGAGTAATATCGAGCGTTCAGATTAATATTATATGTCATGTAATATGTCATGTAATTTGCCCGCTAATGAAAATGGGCAGATTTATAATCTCCTGTACGTTGTCTAGCTTGCTGATCCGGCTCATCAGAGTTATGACCTGATCGGGCGTCATGTCGCGGGTGCCCATGTACTGATCGTAGATGGCACCAACTTGAATAAGACGGTGTGCCCTAGCGCGGCGCAGTTCGTCCGGGCTGGCCGGTGCGTCGATGTTCTCGCTACTGGTCGGTGCCCTGTGCACAACTGAGACGGTTGGCTGTATCATGGTGTCCTGAATTGCTGCTTTCTGGTGTTGTTCCGCATGGTGCTCTTTATAAAGCCGGTTCATCCGGTCTAGTATTCTTTTCGCCCATATTTATGCTCCTATCTGTTGATTATAATTTCACTCTATCATTGGTGAAAACGAGTGTCAAGGCCTTCCGCGCGACAAAAATGTCGCCGGAAAGCCTTGGGTTTTTCTACACTCAAACCACCTGTAACCCGCCTTCAGCTTTCGGTATCATAGTATTAAGAATACCTGAAGGGAGGTGGAGCGCATGGCATTATACAGCTTTCACGGCCAGATTATTGGCCGCGGTAGAAGCATCAAAATGAATCAAGACGGGTCTGTATCGGAGAAAGCCGCTAGCCGGCGCTCGGCCTCTGTTGCGGCCGCAGCCTATCGCGCCGGCACGCGTCTCGTCGATGAGCACCGGTGAGGTCTACGACTATACCCGAAAAGGAGGCGTTGTCCATACCGAGATTATGCTACCCCCGAATGCACCCGGCCGCTATCACGACCGGCAGAGGCTTTGGAACGCCGTGGAGCTGGCGGAGCATCAGAGCAACGCACAGCTTTCCCGTGAGCTGCGCATTGCCCTGCCGGGCGAATTTACCAGGGAAGAAAACATTGCCCTGGTGCGCGACTTTGTACAGAAGAATTTTGTGGCCAAGGGCATGTGTGCCGACGTGGCCTATCACATCAAAGACAAGGGCGGCAAGGATCACAACCCCCACGTACACCGATGACCAAATCCGGCGCATGGTGGAAAACCAAATCTCGAAAGGAGTATATCACCGACCGGAATGGCGACCGCATCATGGGTGCCAACGGCGAATGGAAATCGCGCAACGTGGATCTCACCGGGTGGAACGACAAGACGCTTTATTTATCCTGGCGAGCACAGTGGGCAGTTGCCTGTAACGAGTGCTACGAAGCAAAGGGGCTACCATATCGAGTTGACCACCGCAGCTATATTGAGCAGGGCATCCACCGTCAGCCGACTATGCACATGGGCAAGGAGGCTACCGCCCTGGAACGCAAAGGTGTTTCCACTGAGAAAGGAAACTATAACCGTACCGTTGCAGCGTGCAATGAAATGGCCGACCTGGGGATTGAGCCAACAGGCTTATGGGAGACGGCACAGTCCATTTTTGAACAAGCGAAGGCGCGTCAGTGGCGTTCCAGAAAGGCGAGGGTATCCGAGCCATCCTTGGTCGGCGGAGGGCAAGAGAAATCGGCCGAGGGCCGGCCTCAGCGACCGGAGGTCGCCCAGTCCGGCGGGCAACCCGGGCAAAGCGTGCGCAGCCAGGATGCCCAAAGGTGCACTGATGCACCGTTACACGGTGCTGTGCGACAGGGAGCGCCCTGCACCCCAGAAAAGGACGAAAGCCGCCCGCTTTCGTCGGAGAAGAAGCCGCCGCAGCGGCTTGAAGCACCCACAACCAATGCTGTGGGTGAGCGGAGCCATGCCCCCTATGAGGCGGCACGGCAAGCGGAGCCTGCGGCAAAATCACCCGCGCCGCATTGCGCCGACAACAACCGCAATGCCCTGCATAATACCGTCGGTACGCACAACTTCCTTGCTACGCATGGCGTACAAAACTATGCGGATATTGTCGCCGGCGTGCGTAAGGCACAGGCTGCACACGTTCAATGATGAATTCGTCCGACTCAGTCCGAAATTGACCGCTTGAAGAACGTTGACCTCTCGAAGCTTCAGCAGCTGGAAGCACGTCGCGACAAGTTAGCCGCCAAGTGGCATGAATCGCATGAGGAGCTTCGCTTGTGGGCTTCCGCAGAGCTTTACATGCGCGAGCTGCTTGGTCTACCCCATCCGGAGTAGCCGTTACCCAACTTCTCGGTGCCATCCAAGCCCGACCGTCAACAACGCGCGCCTGAGCCTACACACGAACAAAAACAAAAAGCGCCGGTGAAATCTCACCGGCGCGATGACAGAGAACGATGAATCATGGATAAAAATAATCGGCACCAAAAGCTTACACCAGCATTACGTTATAAACTTGCCTTATTGGTTGTAGGACAACATGAACGTAATGAAAAGCACATTAAAGGATACAGTAATAAGCGTCTGCCTAACATTTTTCGCAACACATTACTTGATTTAGTATTGGTTACCTGAATGCAGAAAATTTTATTTCACTTTCTATTTGGAGCCTTTGCTAACCTGGTTTTATTTTGAATGCGGCTACGCTGCCGAGATTGTGACATATCTCGAAAAAATCACGGAATCGAATGATTCTGTTTTGTGTTTAACGGATGAAGAACGTGACGGAGCAGAGGCGTTGTTCAATTGGACTTTCTTAGCATAAGCAAAGGAGTTCGGGTGAAATAATTTCTCCGCTATAAAACTTGCCGTTGTATTCAATAATTGTCGCAAAAGCAATATGGCACGTTACCTTATCACCATTTAAAGGAACAATATTTATGTCGTGAACAAGTTGCAATTCTGAAATTTCAATAGTGCATTTAAGTAGAATATGATATGCTTCCGGAAACTTCAAATTTTTAGCCACTTTTTGTTCCTCCTATATTTTCCTTAGCACATGGAAGGAGCGCAGGCAAGTCGTTTTATGCTCCTAATCATAATATAAATTTTAAAAAGAATTTTTGATAAATATTTTTCGAGGACAGAGCACATTGGCGAAAAGGAATTAAAAATGTCCCTGATTGCATAGTATGCGAACGCTGATGGTATTTCCGATGAACCCACACAAAGAAAGACGGCAGGACAACCTCTCGGTTAACCTGCCGTCTTGTTTATGCCGTTAAGCTTCTTCCCATAGCCTGATAGAAGTAACCAGCTTTTAAAAGGCTTGCGCCCAAACGATGCCCCAAACGCATCAATGGACTTATCTATGCCAATAGACACCGAAAGGTGTTTAAACCAGAAAGGCTATGATGTTAACGGCATCATGGTCTTTCTTTTGTACTTTGAAAAATAAACAACGATTTGCTCTATAGTAAAACTATAAGACTATATAGAGATATCATTCCTCGGATCTCAATGAACCGAGGAATGATATTTTGGAGCTGCTAACCAGATTCGAACTGGTGACCTCGTCCTTACCAAGGACGTGCTCTACCACCTGAGCCATAGCAGCATATTGAATTTTGTTGTTGGCGTTGGTGCAACGTTGATTATTATAGCCGATAGTGTATCGGTTGTCAATATAATTTAATCATTTTCTTTTTTATTCTTTTTAATTCAAATATAGACTTATATTTTAAAAATTGCGACATGGTTCCAATGGACTTTGACAATATATGAAAAAGGTGTAATGATACAATCGCACAGTCAAAAGACTGTGCGATTGTATCAAGAGCCGTTTAAAATATTGTGTGGTACTTTAAAAATGATAAATTATGCGACGCTTGGCATTGTGGGGACGCGGTGAACACAAGCGGCTGTGTAGCGCGGTGTGGTGCGCGTGTGGCGCTTTGAACCGGTTAATGCCTTGCGTTTTTGGTTAGAAAAGGCCGCTGCAACAAGTGCAATCGTGAGACTGACGGCCGCTAATATGATAAGTGCAGTTAGCAAGCCGCTGCGCAGTATATTTTGAGTGCGCAGTTCGTTTTGCAGACATACGAATACGGCGTCCGAAAGGGAATGGCTGTATCTCCGGAGGGTGTGGTGATGATGGCGTTATCCGCCAGAAAGTGCGCCGGTGCTATAACCGGCTGCGCATCGGTATTGCGATATGTAATCTGATACGCAACAGGGAACAGGCGGGAAATTGTATTGGAAGCGAAGGCCTGAATGCGGGGCAGCCCAACTCCTATCGTCAAAGAAAGGATAGCAGCGGCAATAAGGCACAACACAGAAAACTTTTTGCTTAATCTTTTCATATTTAATCTCCTCCTGGAATTGGTAGCTTGGAACAACTGTTCTTTTTATACTATATCACGAACGCATGTTCTAATGCAAGGGGTTTTGTAAAAAAAGAGAACAAATATTCTGGAGTTATATAAATACCGACTCCACAAGGCGTGCTGAATCGGGTGGTGAATACTGCCAGCGGTCCATGTGGTCGCCCTCGAAGAAGTATTGCAGTGGCATCGGGGGATACTGGGCAGTGAAGGCGTCAACAATAATGAGCTTTACCTTCATTTTCTGTGGTATCAGACTTTTAATGTAAACGCTCGCGTGTTGTGAACAGCTGACCTGCGCGCGCGGCTCGGCCAGGCCGGCCAGATTCGGGGTCAGCTCGACAAATATACCGTAAGATTCCACCGAACGAATAATGCCCGCGACCGTTTCTCCCGCTGAAAAGCGGGCTGCATTTTCAGCCCAGGTGCCCAGTAGCTCTTTATGGGTCAAACAAATTCGGCCGGAGGGCTCAATATCGCGCACAACAACGCGAATATCCTGGCCAAGGCTGAAGCGGTCACGCGGGTGGGAGATGCGCGAAACCGAGATGGCGTCGATCGGGACCATTGACGAAATGCCACAACCGATGTCTACAAAACAGCCGAACCCTTCTAAATGGGTGGTACGTGCGCGGATGACATCACCACGACGCAGACGGGAGAGATATTGCTCACTGCAGCGTTGCTGCGCAGCACGGCGTGAGAGCATTGGTGTAACTTGCCCGCCGATTGTTTCAAATCCGACAACCGTAAAGCACACGGGCTTGTTAACGCGAGAGATCATAGCAATATCGCGTGTTTCGCCACTTTTTATGCCCAATGCGCCTTCTTCCCTCGAGATGATACCCTTGAGCCCGCCGCCAAGCTCGACGATAAGGTTGTGGGAAGAATCGCATATAATGGCGCGCCCTTCGAGAATGTCGCCGTTTTTAGACGCTTCCGAAAGCGCGAAGAGATTAGAAATGCGCAGGGTATTTTGTGTGGTTTCGATCAGATGACCTTCGGGATAAAATTCCATTTGCGGATGCCCCCTCTTTTTTGACACGGCAGGGTGTGGATATCCTGCCGATTCTATGTTTATTCTTGTGAGAGAGGGTTTAGAAGCAGCGGTTGAATTTATAACGTTTTTTAGGCGAATACACTTTTAAAATGCCGTTATTTTTAAAGGTTATTTTACGGTGCGCCACTATAAAAAATATTTGCCAGTGCAGCCTGATATCTGTTATAATAACAAATTGAAGTAGTGTAAGGAGGGGAAACCGATGGATGTACGGGTAGGAGATACCCTGTTGATGAAAAAGCCGCACTCTGCGGGTCAAAAGAATTTTTGGTGCTGCGTTCAGGTGCTGACTTTCGCATCCGCTGCAAGGGCTGCGGTCGAGAGGTCATGGTGCCCCGCCCAAAGGTTGAGCGCCACATTAAACAGATTATTCATCCCGAGCCCCCCATAGAAGGATAAACGGAGGAACATTATGCTCGATAAGATAAAATCCGCCGAGCTGCGTTATGATGAAATCAGTCGCAAGCTTATGGACCCTACCGTCGTCAACGACAATGCGTTGTACAAGTCGTTGATGAAAGAATATAAGGCCCTGACGCCGCTCGTGGAAAAATACCGCGAATATCAGGATGCTAAAGCCGCCAATGACGAGGCGCGCGAGCTGCTCGACGAAGCCGGGCTTGACCGTGAGCTTAAAGAAATGGCGCAGGAGCAGCTGCTCGAGAGCCAGAAGGTGCTTGACGGCTGTGGCGAGGAGCTTAAAATATTGTTACTGCCCAAGGACCCAGACGACGACAAGTCCGCTATTGTGGAAATTCGCGGCGGTGCGGGCGGCGAGGAGGCGGCGCTTTTTGCTGCGTCGCTCTACCGTATGTATTGCATGTATGCCGACTCAAAAGGCTGGAAAAGCGAGCTGATTTCTTGCAACGAGACCGAGTTACACGGCTTTAAAGAGGTGTGCTTTATGCTCCAAGGCGAAGCGGCCTATTCGCGCATGAAGTATGAAAGCGGTGTTCACCGCGTGCAGCGCGTACCAGATACCGAGGCCTCTGGGCGTATACACACCTCCACTGTCACGGTGGCCGTGTTGCCAGAGGTGGAGGATGTTGAAATCGATATTAACCCAGGCGATCTTCAGGTTGACACCTATCGTGCAAGCGGGGCGGGTGGCCAGCACGTCAACAAGACTGAATCGGCTATTCGAATTACTCACCTTCCTACCGGCATGGTTGTGGAATGTCAGGACGAACGCAGCCAGCACAAAAACCGCGAGAAAGCCATGACGGTGTTACGCTCGCGCCTTTATGAGAAGATGCAGCAGGAGCAGACCGACCAAATTGCGGCCGAACGCCGCAGTCAGGTGGGTACAGGTGACCGCTCAGAGCGCATCCGTACCTATAATTTTCCGCAGGGACGACTGACCGACCACCGCATCGGTCTGACCCTTTATAAGCTTGATTCGATCATGAACGGTGACCTAGATGATGTTTTTTCGACGTTGGATCACCTATGACCAGGACCGAAAAGCTCAAACGTGCGGCAGAAGGGCAGGCGTAGTGAAGGTGCCTATGACACAGGTGCTCGGCTGTGATGAAAACGGCGTGCAGGCGGGCAGCGGCGCTGCTGCAGGCCGGGCGGGTGGTTGCCATCCCGACCGAAACGGTATATGGTCTTGCTGCCAATGCACTGGATGAAACCGCAGTAAAAATATTCTCGGTCAAAGGTCGCCCACAGGATAACCCTTTGATTGTGCATATCAGCGACCTGGATATGTGGCCATCTCTGGTCGCCAATTTACTTCCAAACGTGCGCTAGCGCTGGCGGAAGCCTTTTGGCCGGGACCGTTGACCATTATTTTGCCTAAAGCGATTTAGTGCCCGTTACCACAACGGCGGGCATGGACTCGGTGGCGGTTCGCATGCCTTCACACCCGGCTGCCCGTGCCGTGATCAAGGCCGCGGGGTTGCCGCTGGCAGCACCCTCGGCCAATCTCTCGGGGTCGCCATCGCCGACGACAGCGCAGCATTGTTTAAAGGATTTGAACGGAAAAATTCCACTTGTTTTAGATGGTGGTGCCTGCGATGTCGGCATTGAATCGACGGTGGTTTCGCTGGTGGACAAGCCTGTTCTGCTGCGCCCAGGTGCTATTACGGTCGAGATGTTGTCTAAAGTACTTGGCGAGACCGTCGCCATTTCCGAGGCGGTCAGCAGGCCGCTCAAGACGGGGGAGCGCTCCGACTTCACCGGGTATGAAATACCGGCATTACGCGCCGCGGGCGCGCGTTGTTTTAGTTGAGTCGGATCTGGAATCCTACATTAAGCTGCTCAACAACGCCGCCGAGCCTAAAACCTACGGGTTGGTGTTTGAGGGTGAGCAGTCGCTGGTACTAAAGCCCTGCATCACCTACGGCCGGGCGCATGATGCGGCCAGCCAGAACCGGGAGTTATTTGCGTCGCTGCGGCAGCTCGATGAGTGTGGTGCAAAACTTGTTTATGCCCGGTGCCCTGACCGAGATGGTGCATCTCTCGGGGTTTATAACCGCATGCTGCGCGCTGCGGCTTTTGAGGTGATTAAGCTATGAGAAAAATTTGCGTGATTGGGGCCTGGACCGGGCAGGGTAGACTGGCAAGCCGGTAAACCGAGCGTTTCTAAGATTATTCGTTCGCAAGGTATCGCTACAGTTATCGGAGATCTGCGGACGCAGTTTCACGCGAGGTGGTCGCTAATGAAAAAAAAAAAAAAAAAAAAAAAAAGGGCTGCCTGGCTGACATGGCCTTGGAATTTTCAATATGGCTATTTTGAATATGGATGGGGACATTAAACCGCAAAAAGCTTGCTGAAATTGTATTTGGCGATTCTAAAAACTTGAGCGGCTACAACACGTTGATCTTTCCGTATATTCGCAGCCATTTAAAAGATAAGATTGAACAGCTTGAAGCTCAGGGTAAAACGGGTTGTGATACTTGGATGCCCCAACCCTGTTTGGAAAGCGGCATTGACGCCGACTGCGACTCGGTGATTGCGGTTATCGCCAACCCGAGGCAAGTTGCGCCTCAATCGCATCGTTGTGCGTGGATCATCTGACCGACGGAAGAGGCGCGTCGTCGCATTGCTGCGCAACATGACAACGACGCCTATTACACCACGCGCTCACAGATTGTCATTGTCAACGACAAGGACTCAGCAGGAGCTACATGTTAAAAACACTTGAGCTGGTAGGAATGCTCCAGCGCGCCATCCGCGCGAGCAGTGTGATCTCGAAGGGCAGGTGCACAACTGAAAAACCTGTCGCGCGCCTGAAAGTGCCAGGAGAGAATGCCCAGTGACGCGCGGTCGCAAAGGGCGCAAAAAAAAAAAAAAAAAAGCAGAATCAAACGCCGGGCCATAATATCATTGTTTGGGGTTGGCGCTGGTGCCTGCTGGCTAGCTGGTTGGTGCTGCAAAAATGCATTTATCCACTCAAGTATACCGATGCGGTTGAGCAATATGCGGCGGAATACGGGCTTTCTCCCGCGTCAGCTTGTATATGGTATTATCCATACTCGAGAGCCGATTTCGACCCGATGCAGTCTCACACCTATTGGTGCGCGCGGCCTAATGCAAGATCACCGAAGAGACGTTCGAATGGGCACGCTTGGCGCTGCGGTGATGACGAGGCCCTCTACGAGCATTTATTTGACCCCGAAACCAACCATCCGTTATGGCACTTATATTTTTTCGCTGTTTGCTAAAGCGAGTTCCGGCTAGCCGGAGGAAGCACTGGCGGCTTATCATGCAGGGTGGGGCAGTGTAAAAAAATGCCGCTTTCTACTGAAGAATACAGCAGTGACGGTGTCACACTTTTTTAGAATATTCCAAGTTTAAGGATACCGCACAATATGTTCCGAGAGTAAAACACGCGGCGCAGGTTTACGCCACGGAAAGTTTACGGCAAGCGTTACAGACTATTATTTTTCGACGTGGTGCGAATGCACCCGGCTTTATAAGGAGTGAGCATCATGACAGACAAGAAGAAGTCCGAGGCGCAGCTTTAAAGGAGCAGCTTTGCTATACGCCTAAAAATGCGGGCGAGCTGTTTTTGACGACAAGCGAGTGGGAAAAAGGCCGACCTGTTTTGTGCGAGGGGGTATAAAAATTCCTCGATCTTGCCAAGACGGAGCGCGAGGCAGTGGAAGTTGCGATTTCTTCTATGGCGTGCGCGAGAAGGGGTTTCGCGTATTTGATCCTCGCGTTCAATATAAAGCCGGCGACCGCGTGTTCTTATAATAACCGCGGCAAGGCGCTTGTGCTTTGCACTATCGGTACCGAACCGTTGGAAAACGGCGCAAGACGGTCGCATCATTAACGACGTGCCGCGCATTGACCTAAAGCCCCGCCCAGCGATGAAGAGACGCAGCTTGCGACAAGTTTAAGACCCACTATTATGGCGGCATCGTAAAAATAACATCAGTGGACGGCGATTCCGCTGGCTCTGCATGGCGTTACCGTACGCGCTGACGGCAGGCGAGCGGGGCATCCGGTCATCATCGGTAGAGGAAGACAGACCCGGTCTTTACCATCAACAATGACCTGCTGCCACATTTGGCCAGTGAACAGATGCAGCGCAAGCGGCGCTGACATCATCAAGCGAGAGGCGCTCAACGCCTTAGTCGGGGGCAGAAATGTTCCGCAGACGACAAAGAAAGCGAGAGGCGGGTCAAGTTGGCCATCCTCAAGCTGCTCAATGAAAAATATGGAAAACTTGGACCGAGGCGGATTTTTCTCTCTGCCGAGCTGACGATGGTACCGGCCTTTAAGGGCAATAGTGACGGGCTTGACCGCAGCTTTGTCGGTGCTTACGGCCATGACGAGACCGCGTGCTCCGCTTACACTCACCAATGGCGGCTCTTCAGATTACAAATCCTAGTCGCACGGTGGTGACGGTGTCGCGTCGCCGATGCAAAAGAAGAAACCGGCTCTGAGGGTAATTTCGGGGTTGCAGTCAAAAATTCCTTGCAGTATTTTTATTACGAAGATCCGGCAGGCAACGACCCGGACTCCGCTGGCAGAACGGTGTTTCTCAAAATCAAGCTGCTTGTCGGCGGATGTCAACGTGAAAGGTGTACGACCCGACCTTTTCCGCGGCGAGATGCACGAGAAGAATAACGCTTCTTATTGCAACTACGGGTGTGGTGATCACCAACATACCGGTTCACGCGGTAAAGCTTCCACCACTTCAACGATGCCTCGGCCGAATTCATGGGTGAGATCAGAAGCTTGGGTCGGACGGGTAGCAAAGGTTCAGTGGCAGACCGGTGAGCTTGGCAAGGTGGATGCCGGCGCAGGCGGCAACGCAGTGGCAACGTATGACTCGCGGCGCTCAATGTCGCCAGACGTTGGCGTGCCCGGTTCTTCTTCGATGCATGCGCCCTTCGAGGTCCGTCTCCCGGCAGAGATGTCTACCAGACATTCCCGCGCTTTCCGTCGAATACCACAAATAAAAGTATCGCCAAAGCCCGGCCAAGCCGCAACCTACGGCCGGGTTTAGCGCATATATACCTGGTTGGATATTTTTGAAGGAGGATGTCATTAAGAAGTGCTCCTGATACTTATGGGAAGTTTCCAAGGTAAAACGGAAAACACAGCCTTGTTTTTAAAGCCGTTTTATGCAGTCGCTGGTTGACGGTGGGGCAGAGCAGGAGTTGATCTGGCTTTATGATCAGACGATTCATCCGTGTACGGTATGCAGAACATGCCAGACAGACTGGTCGAGGTTTGGTTGCCGGTACAACGACGACACATGCAGAAAATTTCTTTTTTTTTGATAAAGTTTGCAGCTGTGACATTATTATTGTAGTTAGCGACGCCGATCTACTTCCCCCCCTCATGGTGTACTGCACGCCAATGATGAAGGCGATGCTCGATCGGATCATGTTCGGCGGAAAACGAACAAATATTATGGCGATAAAAAAGGCCCGGCGTTATGGGCGGGGAAGAAGATGGTGCTACTCGTTACCTGTGGCTATCGCCCGGAAAAGGGCGCTGATCTGTTCGAGGTCGGTATGATCCGCTATTGCAAGCACTCTCAATTAACTTATGCGGGCATGCTATGCGAACGAGATTTGGGGTATGATCATGATTTTATGGACACTGGACAAGACTGAGAACGCCCGCGAGTTTGCAAAAAGACTGCTAAATAGCTGATATACAGTGCGCTGAATAGATCACATGCGTTCGCTCGGCTCGGGACGAATACATATTTTAATATGTCACCATTTTGCCTGTATTTTTCTATAGCCTGATGGCAGTGAGGGACAGCTTATGACAGGTTGGATGGTTTTGATCACACTGCTCCTCTTTTTTCTGGCAGCGTCTGCAGTTGGATGCTATCCGGGTAGGCAGCGCACGAGCAAAAGCTTATTTAACGGCCGCCGCGGGTGTAACCATGGCACTGACGGGGGGCGATGTCGCTAATTCTGGAAAGAAAATATGGTTTTTCAGATGCGCTTGTGGTGCCTGGGCGTCACTTTGGCTGCGTGCAGTTCTGGCCATAGCGGTTTGCGCCGGATTGGGCATCCTGCTGGCTCGGCTGGCTGGCGGCAAAAACAAACGATAAGTTGTATAACAATTAGTGAAAAAATGCCAACCATTTTATAGGCTGGCATTTTTGTTATAAAATAAAAAAATCCCTCTCTCTTGCAGAAGGATCACAATTGTGGTAAAATATTTTTTTGCAAAAAAGGTAAAAAAGCCCCGAAAAGTATTGACAGCGACCTTGAAAAAGGGAATATACTAGTTATACTGTATCATAATGGGTGTATCTGCCTTTAGCATAGTTTATCTTAACACACCCTAAATAAAAAAGCAATAGAAATTTACAAATCGGCAAAACGTTTCCTTGTATTTTTTGAGCTTTTAATAATCATAGACGAATGGAGTGAGGCGAAACCTATGTTGCAAGGTGAAACCCGTCAACCTTGCAAAAACAGTTCGCATGAGACTTCGGCAAAATTAATGAAGTTCTGGACATGCCAAAACCTGATTGAGGTGCAAAAAACTCCTACCGCTGGTTCCTCGATTTGAAGGCCTTAAGGACGTGTTTAATACGACATGTCGGCCATTACCGATTATCAGGGTAATCTGGTGCTCTCGATTTTATCGATTACCGATTGGAGGACAAACCCAAGTACACCATTGAGGAGTGCAAAGAACGCGACACTACTTATGCTGCACCGCTCATCGTCACGACCAGTCCTATTAAATCGCGCCCGGAGACCGAGTGAAATTAAAGAGCAGGAGATTTTCATGGGCGACTTTCCGCTCATAGACCGAAAGTGGCACTTTTGTAATCAACGGTGCGGAGCGCGTTATTGTTTCGCAGCTTGTCCCGTTCGCCCGGCGTTTTTATTATTCCCGCACAAGAGATAAATCCGGCCGGGAATTGTTCGCCGCCACACGTTATTCCTAACCGTGGTGCATGGTTAGAGTACGAGACTGATTCTAATTTAAGCATTTTTGCCTTATGCCCGCATCTGATAAAAACCGCAAGCTGCCCCATCACCACCTTTGTCCGGGCGCTCCTGGTATTGCCACCGACGAGCAGATGATGGAGCTTTTTGGGCGAAAGCGAATTATTGACGAACAACCCTTGAAAAGGACACCATTAAAAGTGTCAACGAAGCGCTGCAAGAGGTTTATCGCAAGCTGCGACCAGGTGAACCGCCTACCGTTGAATCGGCCAAAAAGCCATATTAATTCATTGTTCTTTGACGCGCGGCGATATGATCTTTCAAGGGTTGGTCGCTACAAATACAACAAAAAATTGTCGATCTACAGCGAATCACCGACCGTGAGCTGGCCCAGGCGGTTGTCGACCCCATGACCGGCGAAATTTTGTATGAGCAGGGCGCCATTCCTGACCCGCGAGGATGCGCAGAAAATAGAGTGCGCTGGCGTGGACTGCGTTTATATCCAAAAAAGTTGGCGAAGCTGTTGTTAAAGTCATTTCCAATGGAATGGTGGATATACATGACTTTGTCGATTGCGACGCGCTAGGCATTGTCGAAAAAGAAAAGGTTCGTTTCTGTGTTCTGCGCGAGATAATCTCGAACAGAACAACGACGACGAAGCAATTGCCGCTGCCATCAAGGCGCGTGCCGACGAGCTGGTGCCAAAAGCACATCATCGTCGACGATATTTTCGCCACCGTCAACTACTTGTGTGCAACCTTTCGGTGGGCGTAGGTCTTGACGACGACATCGATCATCTCGGCAACCGCCGTATTCGCTCGGTGGGCGAACTGCTGCAAAAATCAGTTCCGTATCGGCTTCTCCCGCATGGAGCGCGTCATGTACGTGAGCGCATGGCAACCCAAAGCCAGCGGATCAGGGCGAGGTGACGGCACAATCCCTCGTATCAATATCCGCCCCGTTGTGGCTTTCCATCAAGGAGTTTTTCGGCTCTTTCGCCGCTTGTCCCAGTTCTATGGATCAGACTAACCCCTTGGCAGGAATTGACCCATAAGCGCCGTCTTTCGGCACTTGGCCCAGGCGGTCTTTTCGCGTGACCGCGCAAGTTCTTTGAGGTTCGCGACGTTCACTATAGCCACTATGGCCGCATGTGCCCAATTGGAAACGCCTGAAGGCCCGAACATCGGTCTGATCTCGTATCTTGCAACTTTTGCGCGCATTAATGAGTATGGCTTTATTGAGGCTCCTTATCGACGCGTATGCAAGGGGTACCGGCAAAATTCTTGATGAAGTCATTTACATGACCGCTGATGTCGAGGACGAGTTTGTTGTAGCACCGAGGCTAACTTGAGCCGATTGAAGATGATTGTTTTGCCCGCCCCAGAGTTGCTGCCAAGTTCGTTACCGCGACGCCATCGCTTGAGGTGGATCCGCGAATCGGTTGACTTTATGGATATTTCTCCGAAGATGGTGGTCTCAGTCGCGACTGCGATGATCCCCTTCCTCGAAAACTGACGACGCCAACCGTGCGCTGATGGGCTCGAACATGCAGCGTCAGGCCGTTCCGCTTCTTAAAACCGAGTCGCCGATTGTTGGTACCGGTAAGCGGGAGTACAAGGCAGACAGGTCGATTCCGGCGTTGTGGTCGTTTCCAAGCATAATGGTGTGGTCAAAAGTGTATCGGCCGATCTGGTCGTGCATCACCGACGATCAGGGTATTAACCACAACTATCCGGCTGACGAAATTCATGCGTAGTGCAACCAAGGCACCTTGCGTCAACCAGCGCCCCATTCTCAAAAAGGGTGAGCGCGCGTCAAGGCGTCGGCGACGTGATTGCGGACGGCCCCTGCAACTTCCAACGGTGAAATTTCGCTGGGCAAGAACATGCTTATCGGTTTTATGACGTGGGAAGGCTACAACTACGAGGACGCCGTTCTTATCAACGAGAAACTGGTTAAGGGAGGATGTTTACACCTCCATTCATATTGAAGAAATACAAAATTAGTAAGCCCGTGATACTAAGCTTGGGCCGGAAGAAATCACCCGCGACATCCCGAACGTTGGCGAAGACGTTTTAAAGAGCTTGACGATCAGCGGTATCATTCGTATTGGCGCCGAGGTTCGTGCTGGCGACATTGCTTGTCGGCAAGGTCACGCCAAGGGCGAAACCGAATTAAACGCTGAGGAGCGTCTGCTGCGCGCCATATTCGGCGAGAAGGCGCGTGAGGTTAGAGATACCTCGTTGCGCGTACCGCACGGCGAATACGGCATCATTGTCGATGTCAAAGTGTTCACGAGAGAAACTTCCGACGAGCTTTCTCCGGGTGTTAATATATGGTGGTTCGTTGCTATATCGCTCCGAAACGTAAAGATTTCTGTCGGCGATAAAGATGGCGGAGACGCCACGGCAACAAGGGCGTTGTTTCGCGCGGTTGCTGCCGCAGGAGGATATGCCTTATCTGCCCGGTGGCCAGCCGCTGGACATCGTTTTGAACCCCCTGGGCGTTCGCTTCGCGTATGAACATCAAAGGCCAGGTGCTTGAGGTTCATCTCGGACGCGCCGCCGCAGCATTGGGCTTTAAGATTATGACGCCGGTATTTGACGGCGCCAAGGAAAGTCGATATTCGCGAAGCACTTTCTCCAGGCGGGTCTTGCCGACGACGGCAAAACGGTCCTTTATGACGGACGCGCACCGGTGGAACCATTTGACAACCGTGTAACCGTGGGTTACATGTACTTCTTAAAGTTGCATCACCTTGTTGACGATAAGATTCACGCCCGTTCTACCGGCCCTTACTCGCTCGTTACCCAGCAGCCGCTGGGCGGCAAAGGCGCAGTTCGGCGGTCAGCGCTTCGGCGAGATGGAAGTTTGGGCACTCGAGGCATATGGCGCCGCTTACACACTGCAGGAAATTCTCACTGTGAAATCCGACGATGTGGTGGGCCGTGTCAAGACCTTTGAGGCGATCGTTCAAGGGCAAGAATGTTCCCAAGCCTGGTATCCCCGAATCCTTCAAGGTTTTGATCAAAGAGCTCCAGTCGCTGGCGCTTGATGTTCGCGTGCTGGATAAGGACAACAACGAAATCGACCTCAAGCAACAGTTTGATGACTGATGACAATATGGGGCTGACCCCGCTTGACACGGAGCTGTTCACCCAACAACGTGGAGGTTGACGGCGAACTGGAAGCCGGCGGCTTCGCCGTTGAGAATACCGAAGGAGAGCCCGAGCTGGTCGACGACGGCCTGTTGTCGGAATTTGATGATATCGGATTCTTTTAATGAGGAACGAATAACAACGACGACTTTTGAAGATTAATTACGGAGGGATAGCAGTTGGAATTTAATGTTTTTGAGTCCATTAAAATTGGTCTTGCTTCCCCTGATCAGATTCGCTCCTGGAGCTACGGCGAGGTCAAAAAACCCCGAGACCATCAATTACCGTACCCTAAAGCCGGAGCGCGACGGTCTGTTCTGCGAAAGAATTTTTGGACCCATGAAGGATTTAAGGAATGCTACTGCGGACGCTATAAGCGTATCGCTATAAAGAACCCAAAATCTGTGAGCGCTGTGGCGTTGAGGTAACCCGTGCCAAGGTGCGCCGTGAGCGTATGGGCCACATTGAATTGGCCGCACCGGTTTCTCACATCTGGCGTAATGGTATTTTAAGGGCACGTCGTCCCGCATGGGACTGCTGCTTAATATGTCCCCAGACTGTTGGAAAAGGTGCTGTATTTCGCGGCTTATAATCGTCATTGATCCCGGCATTACCAACTTGAAAAAATATGCGCTGCTCTCTGAAAAGGAGTATCGTGACCTGCGTGAGGCGTACTCGAGGACAGGTTTGACGCCGGTATGGGTGCCGAAGCCGTTAAAAGCTTTTTAACGGGCTTGATCTTGCTGCACTTTCAGGTCGGAACTGAAAGAAGAGCTGGAGAAGGCTGCGGGTCAAGCGCGCGAAGCTGTTAAAGCGCCTTGAAGTTGTCGAGGCGTTCCGCGCCTCGGTAACCATCCCGAGTGGATGATTCTCGACGTTGTGTCGGTAATTCCGCCCGATATCCGCCCGATGGTTCAGCTCGACGGCGGACGCTTCGCCACTAGCGATTTAAACGACCTTTATCGTCGTGTGATAAACCGCAACAACCGCTTAACGAAGCTGCTGGAACTCGGCGCGCCCGATATCATCGTTCGCAACGAGAAGCGTATGCTGCAGGAGGCTGTTGATGCCCTGATCGATAACGGTCGCCGT